>JAFUMY010000024.1 GCA_017482415.1 Clostridia bacterium | reverse complement strand
GCAGAACAGCAATTTGACCTATCGCGTATACGATTACGGTAGACGGGATAAGAATGGGAATTTGCGCGAATTGCACGTAGAAAAAGCCTTGAAGGTGACGAGCCTTGAAAAGTACGAGGGGGCACCCTTGGAGCTTTCGACAAAGCAAGGTGAATTGCTTGGGCTCAGTAAATACTTCACGACGACTTCGGTGCAGGTGGACGGTGAAACGAAGCTGTTCGCAGATAAGAATTCCTTTAAATGTGTTACTTGCGTAGAGGGCTCGGGTACGCTCGGCGGACAAAAGGTTGCGCTTGGGGATAGCTTCTTTATTCCTGCGGCGTACGGCGAGGTTGCAATCACGGGTAAGATGCATTTAATCGTAGCGGAGGTTCGAAAATATTACGTGGGTATCGACCTTGGTGGAACGTTCATTAAAGGCGGTATTGTGGATGATCTTGGGAATATTATTTATCAGGATAAAACCCCCACGGAAAGTGAAAATGGGGCAGACAGGGTCGCGACGAACATTGCAAACCTTGCAAAAGCTCTTATGAAGCGCGTTGGTTTAACGGCAGGCGACGTCGAGGGGATTGGTATGGGTGTTCCCGGTATGATTGACAGTAAAGCAGGTAACGTTATTTATTCGAATAACTTGTGCTGGAAGGATTTTAGAATCGGCGAAACGGTCGAAAAAATGACGGGCTTGAAAGTAAAAATTGCCAACGATGCGAACGTGGCGGCGCTTGGTGAAGCGAAGTTTGGCGCAGCGAAGGACTGTGAAAATGCGGTGCTTTTGACGCTCGGCACGGGCGTTGGTGGCGGTATTGTAGCGAGCGGAAAGCTCCTTGAAGGCAATAAGTCCGCAGGTGCGGAAATCGGGCACATGGTAATCATTGCGGGCGGTGAACAATGCACTTGTGGCAGAAAGGGCTGTTTAGAGGCGTATGCTTCGGCAACGGCACTAATTAGGGACACAAAGCGCGCTATGGAAGCGCATAAAGACAGTAAAATGTGGGAAATCGGCGGCTTGGAGAACGTGACAGGCAAAGTTTCGTTCGATTATAAGGAAACCGATCCGTACGCCAAAGCGGTCGTAGACGGGTATATATCGAGGCTTGCGTTCGGTATCACGAACATAGCGAATATCTTCCGTCCTGAAACAGTGCTTTTGGGCGGCGGCGTATGCGCGCAGGGCGATGCGCTTGTGAAGCCGTTGCAAGCACTCGTAGATAAGGAAATCTTTGCAGGCGAGCTTGGTCCGCGTGTGGAAATCCGTATTGCGGAGCTTGGAAACTCGGCAGGACTTCTCGGGGCGGCGGCACTTTTGATGTAAGCATAGAATAGAAAGAAGAGCCCCCTCGCGGCGAATCGCCGCGAGGGGGCTTTGCATTATAGTTAAGATTATTTTTTGCGTAAATAATTATACATATTTACCGCTAACAAATTCCAGCTTTGGAAACCGAGGTTGTGCACGCCTTCGCCCGTATCGGGGTCATAATATTCGTGCATTTTTCCATATTTTTCAATATCTCTGCCAAACAAAATAATCGTTTTTTCAGCAAGCTCTTGCGCCTCTTTTTCGTACCCGTAATTGAGTAAGCCGACGAAGGTCATATAGTTTGCAATTCCCCAAATCGGACCTGTCCAGCACGAGGGATTGCCTGATACAATCACGCGGTACATTTTTTCCGCTTTGGAAAGGGAACGGACACCGTAAGGAGCATAGAAGGTCTTTTCGTTAAGATAATTTTCACGGACCATTCTTTCAGCTTGCTCGGGGGTGGCGATATTCGCCCACATTGCCATAAAGCCCGACCATACGTCGATTTTTTGGAGCAAGAACGTGTAATTGCGGGGACAGCCCTTGTGCATTCCGTCCTCCAAGTCAATCGGGCGAAGGTTTAAGTCTGCGCTGTAGAAAAATCCGTTGCGTTCATCCCACAAATTTTTGCCGATGATGTGCTTTAACTCGTCTGCTTTTTCGTTGTAAATGGCGAATTTTTCCGTGAGCCCTAAGCTGTGTGCGATTTTTGCCAACGCTTCTACTTCTTTATACATTAAGCAGTTGAGGTAAATCGTAGCGGAGCTTTTTTCGGGACGGTAAAATACGCACGGATCGTTGTCGATGCCGATGGCAACGTCGTTGAGCCAAAAGAATAAGCCCGATTCGTGACGGCAATATTCATAATAAAAGCCGACGAATCTTTCTAAGAGCGAGAATTTTTCACGCAACCATTCATAATCACCGTTTTGTTCGCAAACGAAAAGGGCGTGCTGCACCAAACAAGGCTTGTGCACGTTCATATTCACTTTTTGATTGTAGCCAGGGCTTGCAAATTTAGGGGTAACGAGAATGGGGATTCTGCCAAGCTCGTCGACGTGGTCGAGGAAATTTAACACGCAACCTTTTTCGTATTCGCCGATATCCTCGCTGGACGCTACTTCACGCAAAGCGATGTTGGTCGTCCAACTATCCCAATCCCATAAGGATTCATAAACGCTGCCAGGCACGATATATTTGTAATTCATGATACCGTCTGCCTCGCGGAAGACTTTTCTGTAATTTTCTTTTACGTAATCTAAAATAAGTTCACCATATTTTTCAATCTGCTTATCCATAATAATCCTTTCTCTTTTTTTATTTAAGGATATTGATATTGTAACATAATTATTTATATATGTCAATGCGCGTACAGAAAAAGTTTTTTTATAAAACCTTATAAAACTGCACAAAAAACAGTTGACAAAAATTAAAAAACAGCTTATACTATATAAGCACTTTGACGAAAGGTGTGCAAAAAATGCACTGTTAGCTCAACTGGATAGAGCGTCGAGCTGCCCGTTAAGAAAAGCATTGATAATGCTTTTTAGGGGCGAGATGAGCGAGCGCATCTGCATCGAGCGAGCGGTGACCGAAGGAAACGATTTCCTTACGTTTCCTGAGAACGGTCTACGGACCGACGATCGATTATTAACTAAATATAAGCACTGTTAGCTCAACTGGATAGAGCGTCGGTCTACGGAACCGAAGGCTAGGAGTTCGAACCTCTTACGGTGCACCAGCAAAACCCACGGCGATAACGCTGTGGGTTTTTGCTTGGTGTAATAGGTTTCGAACTCCTATGTAACGAGGAAAGCGTCGAACCGTAAGGAGCATTGTTTGCAATGCGACGGAATAGCGAACGCTTTGCGTGAGCGTCAGGCTAGGAGTTCGCGCTCCCAGCGATAACATTGTGAACTTTTGTGTACACCGTAGCTTACGAACTACTATGTAACAAGGATTTTCAAAAGTTTAAAATTAGAGAGCGGTCATCGCACAATACGAGTACCGCTCTCTCGCTTAATAAATCGTTTATTAAATGCTTTCATAATCTGTTTAGTCATCTATATTGCGGATAATAACAGATTAGTCATAATCTTTTAATCCGAATAAGTAATCGGTGGAGACTTCTAAATAAGTTGCGATATCTACAATAGCCTGCATAGATGGTTCGTTATGATCGTTTAACCATTCGCACAGCGTAGAAGGCTGCACATTAATTGCGGCAGCTAAATCTCTTTGACTGCGACCGCTCTCTTTTAACAACTCTTTTACTTTTTCGCCAAAAACTTTCATAATTCATATTATATAAATTTTCCTAAAAAAGATTGCATTAATTCATAAATAATGAATAAATCGCTTGACTAATTCATAAAAACTGAATTATAATAGAGTAAGAGGTGCTTATGAAGGAAAGAAAGAGTGCAACGTGGGAAAAAATAGATTTAATATTAAATGCCATGATTGCATTGTGCAATATATTTTTCGTATTGATAAATTTATATTACGGATATTATGAGAATTCGACGAGAGATTTTGAAGCGCGAAAGGGGTGGATTTTTATATGCATAATAGGTGCAAGTATTGTCTTGTATTTTATAGCAGAAATTGTTTTAGATCATGATATAAAAGATAAAAGAAAAGCGTTAGAGCGGGTTGTAAAAGGGTTATTTGTTGTAGATTTTACATATTTATTATTAGGGAAATGTTTTTGTTGGAGTGGATATTGTCAATGCTAAAATTTTAT
>JAFUMY010000023.1 GCA_017482415.1 Clostridia bacterium | reverse complement strand
CTCAAAAGCCTTTTTCCACTCTCCTCGAAAAAAACAAATCCACGCACGTGTCGTTCCGCAACAAGGACACGGGAAACCTGTTATGCGATAAATCGGGCAGCCATATATTACAACAAGCACAAGAATTAAGGCTACTATTCCCCATTTTATAATCTTTTTATATCGCTCTTTCGTAATATACACCTTTACTTTTTTATTTATTATATCAGGTCTTTTGACCTATGTCAAGACTTTTGACCTGGTTTTGCATATAATTTTATTATGCCTTATATTGAAATTATACGAGAAATCATGTAACAACACAATTTAAGCCAACAAAAGCTTGCCGACCAGCTAGGTGTAAACCAAACTACAATAAGCCAATGGCTTTTGGGAAAAAAGAAACCTGGATATGATAGCATACTTTTGTTGTATGAAAAGTTTGGAATTGAACCCAATTTATTATTTGGAATTGAGTAATCTAACCTTTATTCTTCAGACAATCAAACAGCCCTTTCGCAAGGATTTGCGAAAGGGCTGTTTTTTCTTTTATTGCTTATTTACCAAGGCATTTTACAAGCACTGCTTTTTGCGCGTGTAAGCGGTTTTCCGCTTCGTCAAACAGCTCGTTTGCGTGCGCTTCAAAAACCTCTGCCGTGATTTCTTCGCCGCGGTGCGCAGGCAAGCAATGCAGCACTATTGCTTTCTCGTTTGCCACCGACATGACCTCGTCGTTGATTTGGTAGCCTGCAAAAATTTTCTTTCTTGCTTCCGCTTCCTGTTCCTGACCCATGGACGCCCAAACGTCGGTATACAACACGTCTGCACCTGCCGCTGCCTCTAATACGTTGTCCGTGCAGGTGAATTTACCGTTCTCTTTCGCCCAAGCCATAATCGCTGCGTCGGGCTCGTAGCCCTTCGGGCAGGCTACGGAGACCTCCATACCCATCTTAATACCGCCGACAATCAAGGAATTCGTCATGTTGTTCCCATCGCCGATATAGCAGAGCTTATTCCCTGCGATTGCGCCCTTGTATTCACGAATCGTCATAAGGTCAGCGAGCACCTGACAGGGATGACAATAATCCGTCAGTCCGTTGATAATGGGGATACTACCGTAGGTAGCCAAATCCTCCACCTCTTTCTGCGCAAACGTGCGAATCATGATTCCATCCAAATATCTCGATAAAACGCGCGCCGTGTCCTGAACGGGCTCCCCTCTGCCGATTTGCAGATCGCGCGAGCTTAAAAAGAGTGCCTGACCGCCAAGCTCGTACATGCCCACCTCAAAGGATACGCGGGTACGGGTTGAGGATTTCTCAAAAATCATACCGAGGGATTTGCCCTTCAAAAGCGGATGCGCAATGCCGTTCTTTTTCTCGAATTTGAGCTGGTCGGCAAGGTTTAAAACCTCCGTAATTTCTTTCGTAGACCAGTCCATAAGCTTTAATAAGTGTTTCATTTTTCTATCTCCTCTTTCAATACCGTGATTGCTTTTGTTAATTGTTCCCAAGGAATGTTGAGCGCAGGAAGCAAGCGGACCTTATTTTTTGCCTTAATCGCCAAAACGCCGCGCTCTCTACACGCCGTCAAAACCGCCAAAGCGTCCTTTTCCGTTTCCACGCCGATCATGAGCCCCATACCCGAAACACTCTTTACGCCTTTTGCCGAGGACAGCGTTTCAAAAATATAGTCGCTCTTTTTTTGTACTTCTTCGAGCAAGCTCTCGTCCAAGCGTTCGAGAATGCTAATCGCACCAGCCGAAGCAACGGGGTTTCCACCGAAGGTCGAACCGTTCATGCCAGGCGTAAACAAGTCCTTTACACGCTCGCCGAGCATGGTCGCGCCGATGGGCAATCCACCGCCCAAGCCCTTTGCCGTTGTCACAACGTCGGGGGTAATGCCATAACCCATGTACGCGTATAAGCTGCCCGTTCTGCCGTTGCCCGTCTGAACCTCGTCTACAACAAGGAGCATGTCCTCTGCGCGCACAAGCTGTTCAAGCGCCTTTACGTATGCTTTGTCGAGGGGCATAACGCCGCCCTCGCCCTGCACAAGCTCGACCATAACCGCACAGCATTTATGCGTTTTGACAAGCGTTTTGATTTCCTCGATATCGTTTGCGGTTGCGTATAAGAAGCCCTCCGTCATCGGGGTGAAATATTCATGAAAAACGTCCTGACCCGTTGCGGAAAGGGTGGTAATCGTTCTGCCATGGAAGCTGTTTTTTAAGGTGATAACGTTGTAGAAATCCTTGCCTTTTCTCGTTTGGCCGTAATGTCGAGCCGCTTTGATTGCGCATTCGTTGGCTTCCGCGCCCGAATTTGAGAAAAAGACCTTTTGCATACCCGTTTTCTCACAAAGGAGCTTCGCGAGCGTAGCGCAAGGCGCGCTGTAATAGAGGTTGGAGGTATGCTGGATTTTGTCAAGCTGTTCGATAACGGCGGCTTTCCATTCGGGATCGCCTACGCCAAAGCCGTTGACGGCGATACCCGTACCGAGATCGATATATTCCTTGCCCTTTTCATCGTACACGAGCGAGCCTTTACCGCTTACGAGCTGTAAGGGAAACCGTGCGTACGTGTTGGCAACGTATTGTTTATCCGTTTCAAAAATATTCATAATTTTTCCTTGTTGTATAGGTTATCTTTTGCACGCTTTCGCGTGTTCACAGCTTCGCGATAAGGCGCAACCTGCGGTTGCTTTTGGAATGGCTACCTTTCGTGGGCTCTTCTCGGGCAATGTAAGGTAATCATTGCCCTCGGTCACCGTTCGGACGAACATATGTCCTCTCTCATCTCGTCCCTACAAGGCATTATCAATGCCTTGCTTAACGGGCAACTCGACCCAGCACCCCACGAGAAACTGAGTTTCTCGACTTCCAAACACGATGCAATAGAATGTTTTAGCTTTCATTTTAAATCTTGTTGCCGGAAACGAACATCGTGCCCAAACCCTCATCCGTCAGGATTTCGATAAGAATGGAGTGCGGCACTCTGCCGTCAAGGATAAAGACTTTCTTTACCCCACGACGTATCGATTCGATACAGCACTGGATTTTCGGAATCATGCCGCCGCTGATAACACCGTCACGAATCAGCTTCGGCGCATCCGAAACACAGACCTTGGAAATGAGCGTGGACGGGTCGTCCTTATCGCGACAAAGCCCGACCGTGTCCGTCATCGAGATTAAGCATTCCGCCTTCAATTCCCCTGCGATACGCGCCGCAGCCGTGTCGGCGTTAATGTTGTAGGTATGACCGTTTAAATCGTAGCCAACCGTGGAAATTACAGGGATATAGCCCTTTTCTAATACGTCTACAATCGAGGATACGTTTACGTCCGTGATATTGCCTGCAAAGCCAAGCTTGTCGTCGATTTTTTCAGCTTTCAGCATGTGACCGTCGATACCGCAAAGCCCAATTGCTTTACCGCCCTTGCTCTGCAAGAGATTAACGAGATTCTTATTCACCTTGCCCGCAAGGACCATTTGCACAATGTCCATGGTTTCTTGGTCGGTTACGCGAAGACCGTTGAGAAACTCCGATTTCTTGCCGATTTTACCCAGCATTTCGGTGATTTCAGGCCCGCCGCCGTGCACAAGCACGACTTTGACACCAATCAGCGAAAGGAGTACGATATCGCCCATAACGGCTTGTTTTAACTCGTCGTTAATCATGGCGTTACCGCCGTATTTCACGACCACGATTTTGTTGTTGTATTTTTGGATATACGGCAGGGCTTGCGTTAAAACGTCCGCGCGCTGCGCATTTGTCAGTTTCTGAATTTCTTCCATCTTAATTTCCTTTTATTTCGCTATGTATTATTCTTGTTTTAAATACTGCAAGTCAATTCACGTATATTACGTGTGAATTGCAACCTTGCGGTTGCGTGATTTGAAAACTTTGTTTTCGTGAATTGCCTGCAACGTGAATTGCGTTGCTCATGCAACGCGTTATGGCTTTTATTTTTTACGACTATCTGTTTTAAATTTTGCAACAACGAATTGCAGACAAAGTCTGCAATTCAATTCACGCGCCTTTGGCGCAACTCACGCAAGCTTTGCTTGCAATTCACGGCATAGCCTATTCACATATATTAGAAGCGAATAGTTCAAGGCGCGGCGAGGGAGCGTACCGATAGTACGTGACCGAGCCGCAACGCTGAAATATGAAGCTTATACGTCGTTTTAGGTTCTGTAATCGCCGTTGATTTTTACATAATCATAGGTCAAATCACAGCCCCACGCGGTCGCTTTGCCTGCACCGTCACCGAGCGTGATTAAGACCTCGATTTCGCTTTCTAATAATATCTCTTTCGCTTTTTCTTCCGAGAACGGTATGCCCGCACCGTTTTCACAAACGGTGATGCTTCCCTTGCCCGAACGGAAGCTTACGCCGACCTGCATTACGTCTACGTCCACGCCTGCATACCCGATCGCGCAAAGCACACGGCCCCAGTTCGCATCTGCGCCGAACATCGCCGCCTTAAAGAGCGAAGAGCATATCACCGATTTTGCCACTACTTTTGCCGTCTTTTCGTCTTTTGCGCCCGTTACCTTGCATTCTAAAAGCTTCGTCGCGCCCTCGCCGTCGCCTGCAATCTTTCTGCAAAGATCGGTCGTTACTGCGTTCAAAGCCTGACAAAATACCGTGTAATCCTCGCCCTCTGCCGTAATTTCCGCGTTGCCCGCCTCGCCGTTTGCAAGTACCGAAACCATGTCGTTCGTCGACGTGTCGCCGTCTACGCTGACCATGTTAAAGGAGTCCTGCACGTCCGCAAGAAGGGCTTTATGCAGCATATCCGACGAAATCGCACAGTCCGTCGTTACAAATACGAGCATGGTTGCCATATTCGGATGAATCATACCGCTGCCCTTGGCAATACCGCCGATACGGCAGGTCTTGCCGCCGACCGTGAATTCGAATGCGATTTCTTTGGGCTTCGTATCCGTCGTCATAATCCCCTCGCAAGCCAAATCGCTGTGCTTGCCAAGCCCTGCTACAAGCGAGGGAATCCCCTTTTGAATGGGGGTGATATCGAGGGGCTGTCCGATGACCCCCGTCGAAGCAACGACAACGTCCGTTGCGGAAATACCCAGCTCGTTTGCAAGGAGCTGACAGGTCTGTTCTGCAATTTCGATACCGTTTGCATTGCAGGTGTTCGCGTTGCCGCTGTTGCAAATCACCGCGTGCGCTTTCCCGTCCGCGATATTGTTTTTCGTTACGGTGAGCGGTGCGCCCTTTACGAGGTTCTGCGTATATACCGCCGCCGCGCTTGCAGGCGTTTTCGTGTAAATGAGCGACAAATCGCGCTTGGTTTTATTCTTGCGGATTCCGCAATGCACACCGTTTGCGGTAAAACCGCTCGCGGCGCATACGCCGCCTTGAATTTCTTTTAACATATTTCTTCCTTTTTTGATTTTAATCCTTTTCCTATTTTCTCGTTTTCCGTTCCCTTATAACACTAAGCCCTTCGTCCGCGCAAAGCCGAGCGCTAAATTCATACACTCGATTGCCGCGCCGCTTGCGCCCTTGCCAAGATTATCATACGCTGCGATTAAAAGGATTCTGTCCTCGTTCCCTTGCACCGTCACACGCATACTGTCTTTATGCGACAGCGCAAGCCCCGACAGAAAGCCGCTTTCGTCTATACTCTCTTCGTATTTTACGATTTCGCCCGTATACTTTGCCTTATAAATTTCTTTAATCGATACCACGTCCCCATTTTTGAGTTGCTCTTTAAAGAGGGGTACCGTCACCGTCATACCGCTATAAAAATCCGCTACAATCGGGCTGAACATCGGTGCTGTTCCAAGCCCCGTAATCGCCTGCATTTCCTTTAAATGCTTGTGCTGTTGGCTGAGCCCATACTGACGAGGCGCACCCAAAAGCGGATTCCGTTCCGCATTTTCATAATCGGCAATCATTTTCTTACCGCCGCCCGAATAGCCCGTAATCGAATGACAGGTCAAAAGCGCCGTTTCATCTATCAAGCCCGCCTCGATAAGCGGATACACAAGCGCGATAAACCCACTCGCATGACAGCCGGGCACTGCAATACGCTTAGAGTTTAAAATCTTTTCCTCATGCTGTTTCGAAAGCTCGGGGAAGCCGTACGCCCAATCGGGCAAGGTTCTATGCGCCGTAGAGGCGTCGATTACCACCGTACTAAGGTTCTCGACCAAGGAAACCGATTCCCTTGCCGCGTCGTCGGGCAAGCACAAAAACGCCACGTCCGCCGCGTTCAGCATTTCCTTTCTTGCAATCGGGTCCTTTCTCTTTTCGTCGGAAAGCGTGATAATTTCAAGGTCCGAACGCTCGGAAAGCCGTTCAAAAATCCGAAGCCCCGTCGTGCCTGCACTACCGTCAATAAATACTTTTTTCATGTTATTCTCCCAAATTCTCACGCACGTATGCAACCTGCTCTAACACCGATTTCGCGGACGCGCCGCCTGCGGAATTGCGTTTATTGACGCAGGTCTCCAAGGCGATTTCCGTATACAAATCCTCGGCGAAAAGCTCGCTGTGCGCCTTGTAGGCTTCGAGGGGGTATTCGTCCAATACGCAATCCTTTTTAATGCATTCCCCCACGATTGTGCCGACGATTTTATACGCCGCACGGAAAGGCATACCCTTTTTCGTGAGATAGTCCGCAAGGTCCGTGGCGTTGATAAAGCCCTTTTGCGCGGCACGGTAGGTAACGTCGCCGTTTACCTGCATCGTAGCAATCATCGGCGTAAATACCTCCAAGCACATAACGACCGTATCCAGTGCGTCGAACACTGCCTCCTTATCCTCCTGCATGTCCTTGTTATAGGCAAGCGGCAGACCTTTGAGGGTGGTTAAAAGCCCCATCAAATCCCCGAATACCCTGCCCGTTTTGCCACGGACAAGCTCTGCCATGTCAGGGTTTTTCTTCTGCGGCATTATCGACGAGCCCGTCGTATAGCTATCGTCTAAATCGATGAATTTAAATTCCCAGCTCGACCAAAGAATAATCTCTTCGGAAAAACGGGAAAGGTGGGTCATTAGAATGGAAAACGCACTCATGAGCTCCAAGCAGAAATCCCTATCGGAAACCCCGTCGATGCTGTTGCGCGTGATACCGTCGAAGCCAAGCTGTTCGGCAACGAACATGCGGTTCGTGGGATAGGTCGTCCCTGCGAGCGCACAGCTACCCAAAGGCGAGAAGTTCATGCGCTTTACCGCGTCCTCAATTCTGCCGATATCCCGAAGCAGCATCATGGAATACGCCATGAGATGATGCCCGAAAGAAATGGGCTGCGCACGCTGTAAATGGGTATACCCAGGCGCAATAACGTCTGCATTCTTCTCCGCTTGATTCGTTACCGCGAGAACGAGTTCTTTTATGAGCGCAACAACCTCCGCCGCTTTATCCCGAAGATACAAACGAATATCGAGCGCAACCTGATCGTTGCGGCTACGAGCCGTATGCAGGCGTTTGCCTGCGTCGCCGATACGCTTCGTAAGCTCAGCCTCCACGAACATGTGGATATCCTCTGCCTCCGTATCGAAGGTGAGTTTACCGCTGTCTATATCCTCCAAAATCCCTGCAAGGCCGTCAATGATAAGCTCCTTATCCGCGTTGGAAAGGATGCCTTGCTTGGCAAGCATGGTCGCATGCGCAATCGAGCCCTTAATGTCCTGCGCGTACATTCTGCAATCAAAACGAAGGGAGGAATTGAAGTCGTCTGCCTTTTTGTCGAGGGCTTTTTCAAACCGCCCTGCCCACATTTTTTCCATAATTAAAAACACACTTTGCCTACCGCGCATGCGATAGGCAAAATTTCTCCAAATAATTTCGTTGGTTTATATAGTTTTTCGTGCTTTGCGCAGCGTAACGCTGCGCCCAAGTGAAGCACTCTTTGCGGGTGAAGTTTGGGCTGCGCCCAAGTGAAGTTCACTTCGTGAGTGAAGTTTGGATTATATCCAAGTGAAGTTTTTACTTTGTAAAAGTTATGGCTGTTTTTTATACGTTAAACCGTTTTAATTCCTGCCGCAACTAAGCTTGCTTTAAATGCAAGCTTAACTTCACTGTTCGCGTAGCGAACAACTTAACTTGCTGCAAGCAAACTTATCTTGTCTAACAGACAAACTTCACCAATCACATCGTTTTACTTATTCTTCTCGTTGACTTGAGCCTGTACCTTAATCGGCAATCCGAACAGGTTAATGAAGCCCGTTGCATCCGCTTGGTCGAATACGTGGTCTTCGCCAAAGGTTGCGATTTCTTCCGAATACAACGAATAATCGCTCCATGCGCCTGCCTTGATAATGTTGCCTTTATACAGCTTCAAGCGTACCTTACCAGTAACCTTTTCCTGTGTCTTGTCCACGAATGCCGACAACGCTTCACGAAGAGGGGTAAACCACTGTCCGTTGTATACGAGCTCTGCAAAGCAAACCGAAAGCTCTTGCTTCTTGTGCGCCGTGTATTTATCCAAACAAAGGGTTTCCAAATAGCTGTGCGCCGCGTATAAAATTTCACCGCCAGGGGTTTCATATACGCCACGGCATTTCATACCAACCAAACGGTTTTCTACAATATCCAAAAGCCCGATACCGTTCTCGCCGCCAAGCTTGTTCAGGGCAAGAATAATATTCTTCGCGCTCATCTTTTCACCGTTCAAAGCAACCGGTCTTCCCTTTTCAAATTCCAGCGTGATGTACGTGGGCTTATCGGGTGCCTTTAAAGGCGAAACGCCCATTTCCAAGAAACCCTCTTTCTCGTACTGAGGCTCGTTACCAGCGTCTTCAAGGTCCAAGCCCTCGTGGCTCAAATGCCAAAGGTTTTTATCCTTCGAATAGTTCGTTTCACGGTTGATTTTCAAAGGCACGTTGTGCGCTTCTGCGTAATCGATTTCCTCTTCACGGGATTTAATCGACCATTCTCTCCAAGGCGCAATAATGTGCATGTCGGGCGCAAACGCTTTGATGGTCAATTCAAAACGTACTTGGTCGTTCCCCTTACCCGTACAGCCGTGGCAAATCGCGTCCGCGCCTTCTTTCTTCGCAATCTCTACGATTCGCTTTGCAATAACGGGACGTGCAAACGACGTACCCAGCATATATTCTTCATACTTCGCGCCTGCCATTACCGTGGGAATCACGTAATCGTCTACAAATTCGTCCGTCAAATCCTCAACGTACAGCTTCGAAGCACCCGTCTTTAACGCCTTTTCTTCCAAGCCGTCCAGCTCGTCCGCCTGACCTACGTTACCGCTTACCGCAATGACTTCACAGTTGTTGTAGTTCTCTTTGAGCCAAGGAATAATAATCGACGTATCCAAACCACCCGAATACGCAAGTACTACTTTTTTGATGTCTTTCTTTTCCATAATATTTTCTCTCCTTTTCAGGTCTTTAATTTTTTCCTTTTTTACATTCCGCAAAAGCGTTTTGTGAATGTTTATTCAATTTATGCATTCATTATACAATCAAAAATCAGCCTTGTCAAATCATTTTACGCCTTTATTTTAAAAGATTTTTGAATATTTTTCGCATATTTCGTATAAATGCATAAAATATTGCATAATCATGATTTTTTGCATAAATCGGCGTATATACGTTCCGCAAAACGCACCGCGCCCATACCGTCCTTCGAGTATCCGTCCGCGCCGAGCTGTTTTGCATACTCTTCGGTGAGCACCGCACCGCCGACCATGATTTTTACGTTTGGGGTCTTTGCCTTTAACGACCGAACGGTTTCTTCCATCGAGGGCAAGGTCGTCGTCATCAATGCGGAGAGCCCGACAAGAGGTGCGTCCGTTTCAAGGACTGCCTTCACAACGATTTCGGGCGCAACGTCTCTACCCAAATCCAACACGTCGAAGCCGTAATTGCTAAGCAACGTTCCCACGATATTTTTACCGATGTCATGGATATCCCCTTTCACCGTCGCAAGTACGATTTTACATTTCTTTTCCGCTTGCTCGCCCGTTGCAAGCACGTGTGCGCGGATTTCTTCAAATGCCGCCTTCGCCGACTCCGCGCTCATGAGTAGCTGGGGTAAAAAAGCGCGTTTTTCCTCATACGCCACCCCCACCTCGTCAAGCGCAGGAACGATTTCACCGTTTACGATTTCCAAAGGCGCACGGTCGTTTAATAGCGTTTTACAAAGCGCCGCCGCCTCTGTTTTCATGCCGCGAACGATTGCCGTTTGCAATTGACTCTTTGCGTCGCAATCCGCCGATTTTGGCGTAGCTGCAACCGCCGTTTGCGTTTGGATTTGCGAGGTCAATCGCTCAGTCGCAAACCGCACGTATTCGACACAATTTTCGTCCAAGCCCTTCAATGCAAGATAAGCATAATAGGTCTTTAACATCTCCGCAGAGTTGGGGTTTAAAATCGCCGCAGATAAACCGTTTTCCAACGCCAAGGCAAAGAACGCCGCATTGACCGCGTCCCGACAGGGCAGCCCAAACGAAACGTTGGACACGCCGAGCGAGGTGTGTACCCCAAACCGCTCGCGAATCAGCTTGACCGCAGACAACGTCACGTTCGCCGCGTTTTTATCCGCGCTCACCGTCATTGCCAACGGATCGATGATAATATCCTTTTTCTGGATTCCGTATTTCTGTGCTTCGGCGATAATCTTTTCCGCAATCCTCGCCCTGCCCTCCGACGTTTCGGGGATTCCGTTTTCGTCCAAGGTCAAGCCTACGACCACGCCGCCGTATTTTTTTACGAGCGGGAATACCGCCGCCATGCTTTCCTTTTTACCGTTCACGGAATTGACGAGAGGCTTGCCGTTATAACGGCGCATTGCATGCTCCATCGCCACGGGGTCGGAGGTATCGATTTGCAAAGGCAGGTTGATTACCGCTTGCAGCTCTTCCACGTATCGGGGAAGCTCCGTCTTTTCGTCTATCCCAGGCGCGCCTACATTCACGTCCAGGATATGCGCGCCCTTTTCCTGCTGTGCAATCCCTTCGGCGAGCACGTAGCCTACGTCCTTTTCTTCAAGTGCCAAACGAAACCGCTTTTTGCCCGTTGGATTGATACGCTCCCCGATGAGTACGGGGGTATCGAAATATACCGCATGGGTATACGAGGAAACGGAGGTTATTGCCTTTTGTGCTATCGGCAGGGGCTCAATCCCCGCTATCGCCTTTCGCAAGCTTTCGATATAGCTCGGGGTCGTGCCACAGCAACCGCCCACAAGCCTTGCTCCTTGTTTTACAAACTCGACAAGTGCTTTTGCAAATTCCTCTTCGTCTACGTTATAGCTCCCGTCGGCTTCGGGCAGACCTGCGTTCGGTTTTACGAGCACGGGCACGGAAGCCGCATTTAGAAGCCTTGTAACCGTAGTCTGCATTTCCTTGGGCCCAAGCGAGCAGTTGATTCCAAGCGCGTCCACGCCCATGCCTTCAAGCAGAGCGACCATTGCTTCGGGCGAAGCGCCCGTCATCAGCTTTCCGTCCTCACCATAGGCGCAGGATACGAATATCGGTAAATCGCTGTTTTCCTTTGCGGCAAGCACCGCCGCTTTCGCCTCGTAGGAATCCCCCAGCGTTTCAATCAAAATAAGGTCTGCGCCATATTTCACGCCAAGGCGCACCGTCTTTGCAAACGTTTCTACCGCCACCTCGAAATCGAGATCGCCGTAAGGCTTTAAAAGCTTGCCCAAGGGCCCGATATCGAGAGCAATGAATTTTTCCTGCGCGCCCAAGGAACGCTTTGCCCCCTCGCGCACGTTTTCAATCGCCGCCGCTACAAGCTTTTCAAGCTCCTCTTCCGAGAACTTTAACGCATTCGCCCCGAACGTGTTCGTCGCCACTACGTTACTGCCCGCGTCGAAATAGGCTTGGTGTATCCCTTTAAGAATTTCCGCATGGGAAAGATTCCAACGCTCAGGGAGCTCGCCAAGCGGCAATCCCGCCGCCTGTAACAGTGTGCCCGTACCGCCGTCGAGGAGTACGATATTCTGTTGTAAGAATTCTCTTACGTTCATAGTGTTTTCCTTTTATTTTTCCGTCTTTGCAAGTCCCACGACCGCCGTTACCGATTTCGTCGGGCTCATCAAAAGACTATCCTGTAAGCTAATACCGACCGTCCTCGGACAATCCAACAGCTTGAATACCGTATTTTGCGCCGTCAGCGGAAAAGCTCCGTAGCCGGGGCTAAACCTCTGCCGCGTGCAAACGCCTTGCTTTGCATACGTTTCTGTAAGCTCCTCGCAAAACCGATTACAAAGCGACTCTACGCGTTCTGCGCCGATTGCTTGGAAGAATAATGCCTTTACCGTCGATACGTTTGCATATTTCGCCGTCAAGCGGTCGATTCCCAAGCCCACCGTCGCCGCAAACAAAACCACCCTGTCCACGCCCGATAGACGCATGGCTTGTAAGCTTTCGTCGGGCTTGAACTCCGTCAAGAAATCTTCGATTGCGAGCGTTCGATACGCCACCCGAAAGGAAAATGCGGTTTTTGCTTCCTGTAAGCACTCGTCCAAAATTGCCGAGGTCGCCTCGTCTGCTGCCGCAAGATACCCTGCATAGCGCAGGATTTCCGTTCTATCAAAATCAGGCAGGTCGGTATAGTTTTTTATCTGAATCGAGTTAGGCATTTTTGCCGATGATTGAGGACAGATTCTTTTGAATCGCCGCCGCCACGTCGGGCTTGTTCATGGAATATACGTGTACGTTGGTAACGCCGTTTGCGAAAAGGTCGATAATCTGGTCGGTGGCATACGCAATCCCTGCCTGCTTCATCGCTTCGGGGTCAGAGCCGAATTTATCCACGAGCATTTTAAAACGCTGTGGCATGAACGAGCCCGAAAGCTTGATTGCCCTTTCCACCTGCTTGCCGTTCGTAATCGGCATAATCCCTGCGATTACGGGCACGATAATGCCTGCTTCACGGATTTTATAGAGGTAATTATACAAGAGATTGTTATCGAAAAACATCTGCGTGGTTAAGAAATCGCAGCCTGCCTCCACCTTCTCCCAAAGATAACGGATATCCTCGCTCTGGGAGCCGCTTTCGGGGTGTACCTCGGGATAGCACGCGCCGCCGATACAAAAATCCCCGCTTTCTTTCAGTTCGCGAACGAGCTCTACCGCATGACGGTAATGCCACGTAGAACGGTCGGCGTTTTCCATGCCCTTGGGAATATCACCGCGCAGCGCCATAACGTTCTCAATCCCTGCCGCCTTGAACGCGGCAATACGCTCCTTGACCGTATCACGGGTCGAGGAAACGCAGGTAAGATGCGCAAGGGATTCCACTCCGAACTGTTCCTTCACGCCCCTTGCAATATCGAGGGTATAGCGGCTTGTACCGCCGCCTGCGCCGTAGGTAACGCTCATAAACGCAGGCGAAAGCTTCGCGATTTTTTCCGTCGCCGTCTTTACGCTGTCGTATACGTCGTCCGTTTTCGGGGGAAAAACCTCAAAGGACAAGGAATAGGTGTTCTTTTTGAAAATTTCGGTCAGCTTCATCGCATGCCTCCAAAATAACGGAAAATATATTTATATATTTTCGCAAGTTAAAAAATCTTTTTTATTATAATACAATTTCTCGATAAACACAACAATTTTATAGGCGTTTTTAGCCTCTTTTTTGAATTTTATCCCCTTGACAAAGCTTTTTAAATGCATTATAATGCTCTTATCATGAAAAATTCCTTCACAGTAACCCCCATTGCGTATATTGAAACCGATTTCAAAGAGAAATTCGGTATCCCTCGCCAAAGCGGCAGAGCGCCGTCTTTGACCGCGCGAATCGTGTTTTTACCCGAATACCGTAACGCGGAAGCCCTGCGCGGTATCGAGGGCTTTTCCCATCTCTGGCTGTTGTTTGATTTCTCTCAGTCGCACCGCGATGGCTGGAGCCCGACCGTCCGACCGCCTCGGCTTGGCGGTAACACGCGCGTGGGGGTATTCGCGAGCCGTTCACCCTTCCGCCCCAACCCCATCGGCTTATCCTGCGTAAAGCTTATAAAAATCGAGCATACGGAGCATGAGGGCGACGTATTGCTTGTCTCGGGCGCGGACTTACTGGACGGAACGCCGATTTTGGACGTAAAACCGTACCTGCCCTTTACAGATTGCATTGAAACCGCCACCCAAGGCTATGCCGCGCAGGGTGAAAATCACCGTTTAAACGTCGTGATTTCGGACGAATTTTTGGGGATAATTCCCGAAGAAAAACGCGCAGGACTTTTAGAATGTTTAGCGGACGACCCCCGTCCCTCGTACCAAGCGGACGCCGACCGCACCTATGGCATGCGGTTTGGTGACTTTGAAATCAAATTCACCGTAAACGGCACCACGTTGACGGTTACAAACGTAGAAACCGCATAGCCTAAAAAGAGCCGAGGACAAATCCTCGGCTCTTCGTTTTAATTTCAGCCACAACGCGTTGCGAAGCAAAAACTTCATTTGAATAAGTGAAGTTTGAACAAAGTTCAAGTGAAGTTCACGAAGTGAGTGAAGTTGTGCCGCAGGCACAGTGAAGTTTGCCCTTTGGGCAAGTTATGGTTAAATTTAATAATAAAAATAAGCTTGCCGCGTCGGCAGGCTTATTTTTGTGTGATTTAAAACGTTTTTATCGTATAAATTGCCCCTTATCTTTTGCGAAGCAAAAACTTCACTGTTCGCACAGCGAACAACTTCACTTGCTTTCAGCAAACTTCACTTTCGCCTATGGCGAAAACTTCACCGTTACAACGTAACAACCCCGTCCTTGCACACCACTTCCGTCGCAGGCACATCACCATTCCAATAGTTTCCTTTTTCAATCGCATTCCACTCAGCAACCGTGCCTTCAAACGTAATACTCGTCAAGCTACTGCAATTATAGAACGCCACATAGCCAATCGTGGTAACGCTGTCAGGAATTGTCACACTCGTCAAACTACTGCAATCCCTAAACGCATACTCGCCAATCGTGGTGACACCGTCGGGAATTACAAATTCCGTTGCCGTTTTACTGACTGCATATTGAATAAGCATTGTTCCGTCTTTTGTATATAAATTGCCATCTATGGATTTATATGCCTCATTGTTTTCACCTACCGTAATACTCGTCAATCTACTGCAATAAGAGAACGCAGAATCGCCAATCGTGGTCACGCTGTCGGGAATTTCTATACTCGTCAAGCTACTGCAATAACCAAACGCACCACCGCCAATTGTGGTTACAGTTTCAGGAATTTCTATACTCGTCAAATTATTGCAATTCAAAAAAGCCCTAATGCCAATCGTGGTTACGCTGTCGGAAATTACTACACTTGTCAAGCTCCTGCAATTATAGAACGCTTGCTCGCCAATCGCATCCCCTGAGGTAATTACCACCGTCTGTAAATTTATTTTTGGCATATATGGAATTGCAAGCGTAGGTATTGTTGCTTTCGTCAGATTATTACAACCAAAAAATGCAATATTACCAATCGTGGTTACGCTGTCGGGAATTACAACACTCGTCAAGCTACTGCAATTATGGAACGCAGAATTGCCAACCGAAGTTACACAGTCGGGAATTTCTATACTCG
>JAFUMY010000022.1 GCA_017482415.1 Clostridia bacterium | reverse complement strand
TAAACAATCTATTTCTGTTGCCGTCCGTATTCTTCGGCGTAACGTCCACACCGTTTAAGGTAATTGTACCCAAACCGCCGCCATCTTCCATGAAGAATGCGAAATCCACTTTGGAATACAAAATATAATTCAGTTTCGGCAAGGTGATATAATGCCCACCAGCCAACGAGCCGTTTACACCGAACGTCAGACCTTCGTTCAACTGTCTATCTGCCGTACCGTTCCAATCGATAACGTAATCACTGTCAAAATACCAGCTTGCATTGCCGTTTGCTTTCACGTCGTCAATTGAGGTCGTCATACCGTCCACCTTGCTGTTATCGTGGATATACGTTGCCGAAATTTCCGATTTTTCACCGCTAATCGCCTTATACCAGCTTGCAACAAGCGTGATGTCTTCCGTTACCCCAGTATTGAAATCATATGCCTCGCCGTTTAATAACCATTCTTTGAAGATATAGCCGTCCAACGTAGGCGTAGTTTCCATTGCCGACATGCCATTGTTGACGGTTTGTGTAGTCGTATTCGAAGTACCGTCACCGTTTACAAAGGTTACCGTATGTTGCTTGCTGAAGGTTGCCGTATAGGTGGTATCCCCCGTGATTGCGCCAAGCGCAGGCGACCATCCTGCAAACGTATAACCGTCTCTTGTAGGCGTCGCGCCGGTATACGTAGGCGTTGCGCCCAATTCACACGTGCTTTCCTGCAATACCGTGCCGTCCCAGTTTTTGAAGGTTACGGTATGCGCCGTCGAAGCCGATACAATGAACGCACCTTGCCCCGGTGCAAGCGTCAACGTATAACCGCCTGTTGTGATATCTACCGTCTGCGAACCGCCTTCCGTATATATAATATATTGTCCGTTTTCATTTGCCTTTAACGTAAGCTTGAGCGTTTTATTATCCTCTACAGCCGAATAGTTTACTACTGCAAACGCTTCGTTGTTATTTTTATCTTTCATTACGCTCATCACGTAGTTGCTGCCCGAACCGCTTACAGACGAGAACGCATCCGTATTGCTTGCCGAAAGCAAATATTTGGAGAATACGCTTTCATTCTTTACTTTATTAAACGCCTCATACTGCGCGTCCTTACCAATACCGATGAAGCCCTTGGAGGGAGAACTCATGATAACGCCCTGCCAATCATACGTTTTGTACAAAGGTCCAAAGGTTGCCAATTCCGCATTGACCTTTTGAATTGCGTTATAAACTTCCGTATTCTTCGTACCGTCTGCTTTTACTGCGCTCTGTCCGTCCACGATAATCGCACCCGTTGCTTGGTTGGGCGCATATCCCCACCAGCTAATCGAATCCATACCGAACGCGAGTGCCGTATAAAGCTGGAATCGCATTTGCTCTTCCGTAGGCGCAACGTTTTGGTTACCATTCCAACCGCAGCCTTGCAAAATTGCATTCGCGATTGCATCGTATTCCAACGCATACGTCTTCAATACCGCCAAATCATACATAAAGTACTGTTGCAACGTACCGTCTGCCATAATGGGATAGCTGTCCATAGAAAGATACTTCGTACCCGTAACCTGCGACAATACGATATCGCAATACGCTTTTACGTAAGCAGGATAGGTCGTATAATCCCCGGACTTATTCGTTGTAAAATAACCTGCGTAAGAAGGATACAGGTTGACCATAAACGGCATTTCGCTTGCGCCGTATACCGAATTATACCACGCCGCATATTCTGCAAGACGGTTCATCGCTTCCGCCGTCGCTGCGGGTTCATCCCAAACCAAGAAACCACCGAAGCCTTCACAATCAGAGAAATCAGGGTTGATATCCTTGTCGTTATAGTTACCAACGATATCTACACGTTCTACGTCGGAGTTATGGCTGTACGTTACCGACTTCAAGCCACCGTACGTCCAGAACATATTGATAATTTTCTTGACCGCCGCAATATTTTCCGCACTCGTTACGTAAACGTCGTCACCGCCTGATAAAGAAACGTGCGTAAAGCCTGCATCACGGATGGTTTCCGCAATCGCCTTATTCGTCGCGTTCATGTAATCGTTTGTAGGGTCTAACGTAGGATGATACCATGCAATGCTATTGAAGTCTGGCAAAGAAGCGTCTTTATAATAGAAATTAAATACGTTTTCCTTATTTGCGTAAATTCTTGCCTTGATCATGGAAGGCGAAGTCAGCTCGTACCCGTCAAATGCTTTTGCCGTAAGGTCAAAGGTTGCGTTCAAATTCGCCGTAAACGTTTCCGATACAACCGAGCTCTTCCCCCTGCTGTTGGTTTGCACGTAATTTACCGTATATTCTCTTTTATACGACGCACCCAAATCCGATAAATGATCACCGTAAGCATTGATATACTTCGTTTGTACGGTACTTGCGTATTTATCGTTTTCTTCAATCGCTCTTTGCGATACGTAGTATATCGAACGCGCATTATTTTCCATATTATCGCCGTAATAGGAAGCCATTACGTACGTACCATTTATATTTGCGTATGCAATGCCGACAAATTCTCTCGTAAGGTTATTCGTAAGAATATCGGTAATTGCACCGTATATTTCGTATTTACCGTCATCATCTCTATCGGCAGGAGTCAATCCGTCCAACAAAAGCATACGGCGTACACTCTGCGCAGCACCGCTTGCAGCCGTTTCCGAATATTTTGCATTTGTGCCAAACAAGTTGCTTGCCGTCAGTTCATAACCAGCCGTAATATAATCTTGGGGAACAATAACTATACCAAAGCTTGCGCCCTGCGCTTTAAGGTTTGTATATGTATCCGCCGACATTTCCGCGCTGAAACGTAAGCCGTTTACGTTATCCCCAGCAACACGTACCGCCGCGCCTTCTTCCATAAGGAAATCTTCAACGCCAACGCGCACGGTCATTTTTTTTCTGTATACACTGCCGTTTGCGTCTTTTACGCTAAACGTCGCCAAATATTCGGACGCACTCTCACCATTACGAAGCGCAAACTTGCCGTCAACTACCGCGCCAACCTCATATACCACAACAACCTCGGAATTAGAGCTTGCCGTCACGTCACCAATCGATTCGCCAGGGAATACGTAGAGATATTCCCCTTCCACGTTTGTACCCTTCAAAGATACGGAAATAGCGGGGTCGATACGCGTCCAAACCGTTCCGTCAAAGGAATAGCTTGCCGTGTTAATTTTGATATAGGTCTTTGCGCTGTTTGAATCAGTACAATAGAACCAACCGCCAACCGTGATTGTATCACCGCTTACAGCCGTAATGCTAGAATCTTTTAAAGCGATATACCAGTCGTTTGCGGAGAATTTCGCCAACTTGATTTCCTTTGCAACACCGTTATGGAAACCATAAAACTGACTTGCCACAGGAACCGTTCTATAACTCCAACCGCCGTTATCAGCACTGACGGGAATATCATTCGCCGCCATAGACAGATAAAAACCGTTTTGAGGGTTAGAATCAGTGGTCGCGGAGGGCTGCAAGTCGTAGGAAACACCGTCTGCTTTTTCCCAGAATTTACCGTCGTAAACGAAATTCGTTTCTTCCACGCAGAACGCACCGTGTGTTGCATTGTTAAACCTACCCTTTACAGTAACAACATCGCCCGCATTTGCAACACCCGAAAGGGCAATATGTGCCCATTCGTCCGCGTGCGTCTTTACAATTTGACCGCCAACCCCTACGCCGTTTACAAAAACAGCGCTGCAGATTGCATTATATCTAGAAGCATCCGACCAATCCTCATTGCTACCATCGCCGCCGTAAGGAATTTCCGAACCGTTTTCAATCGAAAGATATAAATTGCTCGCATTGCTTGCGTTCATCGCCCAGCTTTCATAGTTGAAATCAAGAGAATAAGGCGTCGTGCTAATAATGCTAGGATTTTCCGTTCTCGCCAAAATATCCTGACCGTGCTGCGCATAACCGCCTTGATTATACAAAATCATAGAATAATCTTGCGCCACGTATGCATTCGATTGATAATACGTGCCTGCGGGGATTGTCAAGAAGAAGGAATCGCCAACCTCGCAATCAAACTCCTCGTGATTGATGTAAAAATTGTTCCATTTTGCACAAGCAGAAACTTTTTGTCCATCAATATACACGTAAAAATCATACGTTTCCGGTGTCTCAATCCCATTTAATACAAACGTATACGTTGAAGGCGTGCCATCAGAATATTCCACTGCCGCATACCCGATGCTCATATTCTGTGCCGTTGCCGCTTTTGCCACCACGTTGTTCGTCAACGTAATACCGAAGCCGAATGCTAGCATACTGATACATAAACAGATGAGTCCCCAAATCTTTTTCATTGCTTTCATTGCCTTCTCTCCTTTAACTACCAAAATTCAAATTAGGATCTTGATAACTATCGTCAAACGGGTCGCCCCCTGTTGACGTCCTAATCACGTCGCCTTGAATGCTGATAATTTCCATCAACCATTCTTCATATTGCCTTTTCATAAAACCTTATTGCAACTCCTTATATAAAAATATTAGACAAGCTTGGCAAAGGACACAATCGCCCTTTGTTTTGATATATTATAGCATGGCTATATTTCGGTATTCAATTGCTTTTTTGACAAAAAATTGTTCTATGGTGACCTCTTTTAGCAAAAACAACTTATATTCATTAAATTATTTAAAAATGCCTTATCCAACCAGATGAAGATATCATCATTGAAGTTCCAGACGAAGCAGATTGCTAACCAACAAGAAAAAAATTAAAATTCCCTTTTCTTTGTTTACTGCGTATCAAAATTTGAGGGGTGACCAGTTCGGTCACCCCCCCCTTTATTTTTTTCGCTTGTTTTGGCTTTTTAATTTCTAATAAACCGCCTTAGCTTAATGCAAGTCCGTATCCGAAAGCGTTTCGATTTTGTGTTTTTCGAATACTTCGTTTGCTTTCTCTAAATCGGAAGTTTTCACAACGATAGAGGCTTCGTCGCCGCCAACGGATAAGCCGTACATGTACTCCACCCCCAAAGCCTCGTCGGAAATGACGCGTAAAATATTCTGCAACGCACCCGGCTCATGCGGAACCTTTACGATAAACACGTCCGAAAGCATGCACGAAAAGCCTGCCGCCGAAAGCGCAGCTTTCCCCTCCTGCGGTTTATCCGAAATCACCCGCAAAAGCCCGTAATCCGACGTATCCGAAAGACTCATGGAAATGATATTGACACCGTTTTCCTTTAAAACGTCTAAAATATCCCCAAGCCGTCCCGTTCTGTTTTCAATAAATACCGTTATCTGTTTCGCTACCATATTTACCCCCTTATTTTACGTTCCTCAAATCCTTTATTCGTTTTGCCTTGCCCTCGAAACGCTGCAACGTATTCGGGGATTCTAAGCGTATTTTCGCATCTAAGCCAAGAATCACCTTTAACTTGTTCCGCGTTGCGTTTTCAATGCGTTGGAGCTCGGCAAACGAGTCCGTTTCCTTGTTCAGTTCCACGCGCACGGTGAGTTTATCCGTATACCCCTCGCGTTCGACGATAATCTCGTAGTGAGGACCAAGCTCCGCAATCGAAAGCACCACCTCTTCAATCTGTCCAGGGAATACGTTCACCCCACGGATTTTGAGCATATCGTCGCTTCTGCCCGAAAGATTTTCCATACGGCAGGTCGTTCTGCCGCAAGCGCAAGGCTCGTAGAACAGTCTTGTCACGTCCTTCGTGCGGTAACGAATCAGAGGCAAGCCCTCTTTCTTAATACAGGTAATGACGAGCTCCCCTTTTTCGCCCGCAGGCAGCACCTCGCCCGTTTCGCTGTCGATGATTTCAGGCAGGAAATAATCCTCGTTAATATGCATACCGCAATGTTCAAGGCATTCCCCCGAAACGCCAGGGCCCATCAGCTCGCTCATACCGTAGTTTGAGGTAATCAACACGTCCCTGCCCCATGCCAAATGCATTTCTTCGCGCATTGCGTCCGTCAAAAGCTCGCTGCCGACAAGGGCAATTTTTATCCCTAAATCGGTCTTAGGGTCCATACCCGTTTGTCTTGCAACCTCGGCAAGACGAAGCGCATACGACGGGGTCGCTACGAGCAGGCTCGTCTTAAAATCCTTCATATACATAAGCTGCTTTTCGGAGTTGCCCGTTGACGAAGGCACGATTGCCGCGCCAATCTTCTCTAAACCATAATGCAGCCCCAACGCGCCCGTGAACATACCATAGCCAAAACAGATTTGCGCCACGTCTTTACTCGTTGCGCCGCCCATACACGCGATACGGGAAACGCAATCCGTCCACGTTTCCAAATCCCCACGGGTATACCCAACGACCGTCGGTTTTCCCGTCGTACCCGAGCTCGCGTGAATACGCACCAAATCGTCCTGAGGCACGGCGAACAAGCCAAACGGATAGGTGTCGCGCATATCCTGCTTGGTTGTAAACGGTAATTTGCTAAGGTCGGACAACGTTTTTATATCCTCGGGCTTTACCCCCTTTTCGTCCATCTTCGCACGGTAATAGGGCACCTTTTCATATACCCTTTTCACCGTTTCTTGGAGCCTTGTAAGCTGTAACGCTTCCATCTCCGCTCTTGTCAAAGTCTCCTCTTTCGACCAAATCATTCTGCAATACTCTCCTTTTCTTCCTTCCCTTCAAAAGCCGCCGCTATACACTCTGTGTCGGGTGCTTTTGTGCACAAGCTCACAACCGTCGTCACCAGCATCGAGCATACCATACAAATAACGCCAATCATAGGCGAACAGCCGATACCCGCTTTAAGCGCGGTACCAAAAGAACAAGCCCAACCGTTTTGGTCGTAGCCAAACACAAAAATCAATGCCACGGTCAAGACCAACGCGCTGATAATCGAGCTCCAAACCGCGGGCTTTGTAACGCGTTTCCAAAGAAGCCCTAAAACGAACGGGCCCATGAAACAGCCTGCCAAAACGCCCCAACTCAACCCCATCAAATACGCGATTGCGGAAATGTGGAACTTCTCGTTCAAAATTGCCAAAACAACGGAAATTGCAACGAACACAAGGCATAAAATCTTCATGGTCCAGTTGACCTTTTTATCCGATGCGCTCGGGTTGATTTTTCCCTTGTAAATATCCACCGCCACAACGGACGCGGACGCAAGCGAAACGGAAGAGAGCGTTGACATACTCGCCGAAAGAATGAGTACGGCAAGCACCCCGATAAGTCCTGTGGGAATCACGATTTTAATCATATACGGAATAACGTTATCCGAACCCACCCCTGCAACCTCAGGGAAGAACGCCGACAACGCGCCCGTGAAATACGCGCCAAACCCGATAATAAGCGCGAACAGCGTACTGACTACCGTTCCTTGCATAATCGCCTTATCGTCTCTTATCGCATAATATTTATGTACCGTCTGCGGCAACGCCCACACCCCGAGCGAGGTGAGCAAAATCAGCGAAATCAGGGATACCGTATTGCCGTATAAGCCCGTATTTGAACTGGAGAAAGTAAACCAACCCAGCTCGCTACTCGACGTGAGCTTCGTCAAATCCCAATCGACGTTGGCATGGTTCATGAAACAAATGACCATCGCTATCACGCCAATCAGCATAATGATGCCTTGAATGAAATCGGACAGTGCCGTTGCGAAATAGCCGCCGAAGAACAGATACAGTGCCGTCAGCACCGCAAGCGCAAGCATAATCGCCCAACCGGGAATATCGAATACAATGCCAAACAACGAACTCAAACCGTTATATACCGATGCGGAATACGGAATTAAGAACAAGAAAATGATTACGGCGGAAACGAGCTTCAAACGCTTACTACCATATCTCTTTTCGAAAAATTCAGGCATGGTTTTCGCCGAGAGCCGTCTTGTCATATTGCGCGTGCGCTTTGCAAGCACCATCCACGCAAACAACGAACCAATGAGTGCGTTGCCGATTCCAATCCAAACGGACGCCAAGCCGTATTGCGAGCCGAATTTCCCTGCATACCCGATAAAAATAACCGCTGAAAAATAGGTCGTGCCGTACGCAAACGCGCTCATCCAACCGTTTAAGCCCTTCTTACCTGCAAGCAGGAAATCGTTGACCGAGCTCGAACGATGACGAGTATAAAAGGCAATCCCCACCATTCCCAAGGCGTATAACGCCAAGATGACGTAATCCAATACCATTTTTCGCCTCCACTAAAAATCCGATTTGTCGATTTTATACTATAACTTAATCGAAAAATATGATTATATGGATTATAACATATTTCTTTGATGACTGTCAACCGAACGAAACGGAAAAAGGCTGAAAAATCGACAGAATTTGCGCGGTTTTATAAAAAAACTCCCCAAAGGCAAGTAAAAGCCCTTGGAGAGAAAACTTCTATTATAGATATTTGCGCAAATACGCCGCAACCTGCTCGGCGCACGCTCTTGCGCCCTTTTCCGTTAAATGGATTTTATCGTCCTCACGGATATATTCCTCGACGTGGGGTGCAACCAAAGCATGCAAATCGTTAATTTCTACCCCCAATGCCTGCAAATGCGGCTTGACGTACTCGTTATACTCCACCGTCAGCGCGTTATCGTTATGGGGATGCCCTTCACGAAGAGGAGTCGTGGTCGCAAAAATTACGTGCGGCGTAATCTTTTTTAACAAGCGTGCAATTCGAAGCACGTTCGTAAGATATTCCTCTTTCGAAGTGAACGCACCATCCTCGAAAATATTACAAATATCCCAGTGTCCGTTATTCCAATGGATTACCTCGCAATCCTTCAGCTCGTTTTGCCAATCGTAAAGCCCGCGGAGGGTGTGCTTCGCAAAGCGGCAATTTTCCACAGGCTGGAACACCTCATAGCTCTCCCCCAAAAGCTCGGGAACGTATAAACCATAGCCGACCTGGCGAATAGAATCGCCTAAAAGCGCAACTTTTTTCTTTTTCATAACGCAACCTCGTGCTTATATTATATTTGTATTATAGCACAGCATTATTTTTTTTGCAACCATACCGCAATTTTTTTTCTATAAATTACTGTCATTTTTTTATAAACTACTGTCATTTATTTATTTCTTATAATATTACGTATTGACAAATGCAATTCTCTTTACTATAATAACATCACTATATTTAGGAGTGCGATCTATGAAAAAATTGATCATCTTAATCAGCTTACTGTTAACCTGCTCTTTTGCAGCGTGTAATTTTGTAATGCCGACTGGAAACAATTCCGAGTCTACATCGGTTTCTTCGCGTGAAAGCTCGTCAAAGAAAAAGAATTCTTCTTCTAAAAAAGAAAATAGTAGCTCCGACGACTCAGATGATAGCAGCATAGAAGATGAAAAAGTCATCCTTTACCAAGAGGACGATATTGTCCGCGAGGATTTGATGTGGGATACGGAAACGTTATTTGAAGCGGAGTTTGAAACAAAGGACGAAGATAAAGTATATTTAGATGAAAATATTCAAACCTTCAAATTCAAAGGCGCACCCTATAATGGAATGGACGAAACCTGGGTATTCTCGGCTGTGGGCTTCCCTACTGGTCCCAAGCCTAAGGACGGCTATCCTGCCATACTCCTTTTGGGCGGCGGCTATATAGTAAACACGAATTGGATCAATTACTGGACTCAACAAGGCTACGTCGTCTTTACTTTCGACGTCTGGGGCTGGGAGCTTGACGAAAACGGCGATCACGTCAGAAACCCCGAGGGCGGGCCTGAAAATAATGACGGCTCGAACTACGCCGACGTAAATAAGCCTGAAGAGTCCTGGGTATATCACGTGATTTATAATTCTATTATGGCAAACAATTTCCTGCGCTCGCAAAAGAACGTAGACAAAGATCGTATCGTTGTAACAGGGAATTCTTGGGGCGGCTACGCAACTTGTGTTCTTTCAGGCGTGGATAAGCGCTTTGCGGCATTCGCACCCCTCAACGGCTGCGGATATCTCTATACTGACAGCAAATGGGCAAAAGGCACCTTCGGCGGTACTGAACAAAAAAAATGGATTGATCTTTACGATCCTTCCTCCTATCTCCCCTATGCGACGAAGCCGATGCTGTTCGTATCGGGCGTAGACGATGAATATTTCTCTGCGTACAATCGTACCCGTTCGGCAGCACTTGTCAAGGGCAAGACCTTCTTCTCACAAAGATATTCGCTTAAACATGCCAACTGGACGCGCACCGAAGAAACTTATGCCTTTTTTGACCACGTGCTTTATCAAGGAGAATTCTCTCAGTTGAGTTCACCCAAAACGGGCTACTCTGACGAACGCGAAGACTATATCACGTTTGAATATGAGGATAAAGCGTTTGAAAAGGTGTATTTTGTCTATACCGAATCAACAGCCGAGGATAGCCATACGTGGGAATGGAAACGCATCGAGGCTGAAGAGGTTGATGGAGAATATTTTGTCCAAATGGACCCCACTTCCCTTCGTGCGTACTTCTTCGAAACGGAAGGCGAGTTCTCGCAATCTACTCCGATTAGCATTACTATGAATCCCAATTTGCAATATCATTAAAATTTAGCGGCACGCCAATGCGTGCCGTTTCATTTTGAAAAAAATATATTTTTTTGCGTTTGAGCCTATTCATACATTTGTAAAAATTAAAAAAATCTGTTATAATCATTCTGTAATCGGCGAGCCGACGAAAAAAAATTTATAATATACGAGGACGTTACTATGGAAAAACTCTACACTGGCAAAACAAAAGACGTTTACAAACTCGATAACGGAAACGTTATGCTCAAATTTAAGGACGATTGCACCGGTAAAGACGGCGTATTCGATCCCGGCGAAAACACGGTTGGGCTTACCATTGAAGGTATCGGCAAAGCGAACCTGAAATCCTCCGTATATTATTTCGAGCTTTTAAAGCAGGCTGGCATTAAAACCCATTACGTTTCGGCTGACGTTGAAAATGCAACGATGGAAGTGCTCCCTGCTACCGTATTCGGTCACGGCTTGGAGGTCATCTGCCGCTTGGTGGCTACGGGCAGCTTTATTAGAAGATACGGCGAATATATCGAAAACGGTACCCCCCTTGCAGGCGGCTACGTAGAATGCACCTTCAAGAACGATGAAAAAGGCGACCCCCTTGTTACCGCGGAAGGTCTTGCGGCACTCGGCATTATGAGCATGGAAATGTTCAACAGCATGAAAGAGCAGACCTTGAAAATCACCAAAGTCGTTGCAGACGATTTGAAGACGATTGGCTGCGAGCTTTGGGATATTAAGTTTGAATTCGGCTACAACAACGGCGAAGTTATCCTCATCGACGAAATTGCTTCGGGAAATATGCGCGTTTATAAAGACGGCAAAATTGTCGACCCCATGGAGCTCACTAAGCTTATCAACAATAGATAATACGACAAGCATACGCCGCCCTACTCGGGCGGCGTTTTTTATATTCCATACTTACCTGTAATCGGGTCTTGAAACAAAGGCAGCTTCGGCGGAAAAAGGGTAAATAGAACGAAAAGAAGCCCGATTAAAATAAAGATGATAAGCGGCCAAAGCTTCCCGCTTTGCACTGTGCTTTCACGGCAAAAAAGCCACGTTTCTATAAGATATCCCCCTGCCGCCGAAAAAAAGAAAAAGGCGATATTCAGCCAATCGGGCGTTTTCCCGAACGCGCCGCCAACCGTATAAAAAAGTATCGGGATTGACAAGACGCCAACCAGTGTTCCAACGAGCTTTATTCTCCAAAATGTAGGAAACTCCTTTTTAAAAAAGAAGCTTTGGAACACAGCGAATAGGAGCATTGGAAAAAATAGAATTTTCATGTGCTCCCACGTCGATTCGTTGACGGCGGAGAGAATGGCGGTCGTCGGGGTTTTTACCCAACCATACAGAAAATGCAATAGCGTACCGAATACAACGGCAAAGGTGAAGCCAACAAATTGCCAAAGCCCCAAAGATTTTTTCATAGCGTCCTCCTTGTTGTATTGGCAATATATTCCCTATCGAACTTGGATATGCACAATGAAAGGATAAAACTTGAAAACGGATAATACAATTCTCGTTGCCGCGCACGTAAGCGAGAAGCAACTATCTACATACCACAAAACAGCACCTCGCTTGAGGTGCTGTTTTGTGGTGGAGTAAAATTTACCTAAATGAAATTCGATAAATTGGAATTTGATTACTTCTTTTGATATTCATACAAACGATACAACTTTTTTGAGAATCCACCCGCATAGAGTTTCGCAAAAATAAACCTTTCAAACCCTTTTAACTCGTCTATGTATTTTTGAGGTATCATTGTGTGTTCTTCTACAAAGGAAAGCTTCTCGCTTTGATAGGCTTGTGGGTTGTCTATGCCGTAAACCTCGGTTACGCCCACATCATTTATAGGGTTTCTTCGCTTTGACATTTTAGCGGCAAAAGAAGTATAAGCGTCCACCAAAAGCATAATACTTTCAAAATGCGTGCAAATGCTATCTGCTAAATTTCGCATTTCATCAATCGTCAAATACATACTCACGCCTTCCATAATAACAATGGCATGTTGGGTTTCCGTAATGCTTGAGAGCCACGTGCTTTCTCTTACGTCGCCCGCAATCATTTTGTAGTTATTTGATTCGGCATAGTACCGTTTTCTTTCTTCAATAACTTCTGAAAAATCCACGTCGTACCACTTGTGATTTTCGGCTTCCACTCTTATGACGCGGCTATCCATTCCGCAACCGATATGAATGACCACCGCGTTCGGGACATCTGCCATTTGCCTCTTTAACCATTCGTCAAACACGGCAGAGCGAACGCCCATATAATATGCAAGCCATTTAGATTTTGATTTTCCTTTAAGCGAAAACCCTTCCGCTTCCCAAATTTCTTCGGCTTTTTTATCATCAAGAAACAATCCCCTCTTGCTCACGTAGGACTTACCGTATAAGGGAATGTATAATGTTTTGTTTATGCTATTCATATATGCCCCTACAAATTCTTATTTATAGATGAGTTTAGTATACAATAATTCACATCGAAAGTCAAGCGTGCGCTTATAATATACGAATCAGCTCGCTATGCTTGCGCGAACCCGTCGGATTTCTCGTCTTTCCCGATAAGGTCACCTCGAAAAAAGCCACCCCTTTGGGTGGCATCGTGGTGACTATTAAGCAGCCTATATTAAACTTTTTTACGGGAATTTCCGACACCCTTAAAAGGGAACCCTCGGAAAGTGTCGGCAATAAATTGCCTCGCACGAACCCGTCGGATTCTTCGTCTTTCTCGATAAAGTCACCACGAAAAAAGCCACCCCTTTGGGTGGCATCGTGGTGACCATTAAGCAGCCTATATTAAACTTTTTTACGGGAATTTCCGACACCCTTAAAAGGGAACCCTCGGAAAGTGTCGGCAATAAATTGCCTCGCGCGAACCCGTCGGATTTCTCGTCTTTCCCGATAAGGTCACCACGAAAAAAGCCACCCCTTTGGGTGGCATCGTGGTGACCTTATCGGGACTCGAACCCGAGTTTGCGCCGTGAGAGGGCGCCGTCCTAACCGCTAGACGATAAGGCCATTTTTATTCCTTTTTTCAATTTTGGTAACTTTAAACACTCGCAAGCTCGCTATTCCGTCGGGCTTTGCCCTCCTTTCGGTACTCATACCCGAGTCTGCGCCACGAGAGAGCCCATCCTAACAGCTAAACAATAAGGCTAATTGAATTGCACCAACGTGATTTTAAAACAACGTTTCCTCAATCACGCTTATGTAGTATAGCATATTTTTTTAGGAATATCAACTATTTTTCAGCCTCTTTTTAATAAAAATCATTTTTTTGTTTTATCAGAGTTTTAAAACGTCTGCAAATACTCTACCAATATCCTCCGTGAAAAGCAAATCGGCATGCGCATCCGCAGTGGTAGGCGTGCGGTTGATTACCACCAAATGCTTGCCGTGAAAATATCGCAATAAGCCCGCAGCAGGGTATACCACAAGCGACGTACCTCCAACAATCAACGTATTCGCATTGGCAATCGCGCGGATTGCGCCCATGACCACGTTATCGTCTAAAGCTTCTTCATATAATACAACGTCAGGCTTTATCAGTCCGCCACAGGTACAATACGGAATCCCGTCACTTTCCATAACCTCGTACATGCTATGCTTCTTTTGGCATTTCGTGCAAAAATTACGCCATACACTGCCGTGCAATTCGTACACGCTTTTACTACCTGCTTTTTGGTGCAAGCCGTCGATATTTTGCGTGACTACCGCGCGAAGAAGCCCCTCTTCTTCCAGCTTCGACAATGCCAAGTGGCAGGCGTTGGGCTCCGCGTTCGGAAATAGCATTTTCTCTTTATAAAATCGGTAAAACTCCTCTGTATTCCTGTAAAAGAACGTATGCGACACCATCTGTTCGGGGGGATAGGCATACCTTTGATTATACAGTCCGTCCGTAGAACGAAAATCGGGAATACCACTCTCCGTGCTTACTCCTGCGCCGCCGAAAAAGACGGCGTTGCCCTCGCCTAAAATTTGTTTCAACTTTTCAAGACGTACTCTATATTCCATATTCATCGCGTACCTGCCCCTTTGTTTTTTAAAAACGCGCAGAGTTTCCTCCGCGCGTTTTTTGCTTAGTCTTCCAAGCCTTCGTTGAGCTTTGCAAGCAATGCGTCCAAGTCTTCACCGTGAACCGCTACCGCTTCCGCAACCGTTTCGCCGTGCGCCATTGCGCAGCCGAAACAATGCATACCAGCCGACATCAAAATCTCGGGTGCGTTGGGATTGATTTGCAAGCAATCTGCAATCAAAGTATCTGCTGTGATTTTAGCCATTTTTATTTCTCCTTTTTATTTTTTTATCCATATTTATTGTAACACGTTTGAAGTGAATTCAAACGGTTTTTTTGTATTTAACGGTAAAAACCGAATACTTTTTTAATCGGCATACCCATTTCTGGGATTACCTCTTCATTCTTCAAAACAGAACGCATAATCTTTTCCGCATTTTCCCACGCAGCCTGATACCCTGCCTTTTCTACGGCAAGCTTTGCCGCTGTGAAATCAGGGCTGCGGTCTTCCAAATCATGTGTATCCGTTCCCAAACAATGCACAAAACCGTGTTTCAAAATCGCAAACGCAAGTTTTTTCTCCCGCTTATTCAAAAACGAACCGACGTTTACCTGAATCAAACAGCCCATATGCACGAGCTCGGAAATCAATGCAGGACACTTTTTTATCTCGGAATACCGCTCTGCATGCGCAATAATCGGCGTATAGCCCGTATCGAGAATAAAATCGTTAAGACGGTCTAAAAGCTCACCTGTCCAAGCCGTGGTAAACGGAAACTCAATCAAAATATAATTCGTACCCTCGATTGCGAGCCTGCAAAGCTCTTCATTTTCGGGCATATTACGACCAGTAAAATGCACTTCTGCGCCCAAACGAACCTTCAAACCCTCGGGAAGCTGTAAACGCAGGCGTTCGAACGCTGCGTTACGCTTCTCCAAAAACTGTTCTGGACTTCTATGTCTGCCGTAAAAATGCGAGGTGAGCACGACCTCCTCCACGCCCTGCTCCCATTCCTTATGAAGCATGGCAAGCGCGGTTGCCGTATCTTTCGCCCCATCGTCAATATGCGGCAAGATGTGCGTATGAATATCAATCATCCTTTCCACCTTTCATTTTCGATTAACGGAAATATTTTACGCCGCTTTCGAAAATCTTCATATCAAAATTCCCTTCAACGTTCTTATACAAATTCTCGCCAATGCGCTCGCTATGCCCCATTTTACCGAGCACTCTGCCGTCGGGAGAGGTGATGCCCTCAATCGCCCACATCGAGCCGTTGGGGTTAAACGGGGATACCATGGTCGCGTTGCCGCTCAAATCGGCATACTGCGTTGCAATCTGACCGTTCTTTCTCATCCTTTCGAGCTCGGCAATCGGTGCAACGATTTTACCCTCGCCGTGCGAAACGGGAACTTTATACACTTCCCCGACCTTACAAGCCGAAAGCCAAGGCGAAAGGTTGGACGCCACGCGCACGTCGGCAATCGTCGAAACGTGACGGGAAATGTTATTGAACGTGAGCGTAGGCGAATCCGCTGTCATTTCTTTTACGTGACCGTAAGGCACTAACCCAAGCTTAATCAAGGCTTGGAAACCGTTACAAATACCAAGCGCCAGACCGTCGCGGTTATTCAACAGCTCTTCTACCTGTTCAGCAATATACGGATTACGGAAGGTCGTTGCGATAAATTTACCGCTGCCGTCCGGTTCGTCGCCGCCCGAGAAACCGCCAGGGAATGCGATGATGTTTGCATTCTTAATCGCTTTCACGATTTCTGCAACGCTTTCCTCGATATCCGCAGCCGAACGGTTACGAACGACTACCGTTTGTACCTCTGCACCCGCAAGCAGGAATTTACGCGCCGTATCCAACTCGCAATTCGTGCCAGGGAATACGGGAATAAATACGCGCGGTTTCGCAAGCTTCGTTGCAATATTCGCATATTTCACCCCGCCCGTATAATCGCAAGCCTCCGCTTTACCCTCTGCGGGAGCCGTCGTCTTAAACACACCGTCCAGCGCACCCATGTACGCGTTGGAAGCAGTGTCAAGCTGTACCACTTCACCGTCGCATGTATACGATTCACCGCATACCTGCCCTACTCGTTTCATGAAAATCGACGTAGGGAATGCCTTTTCATCTTTGATTGAAACAACCAAATCGCCGTAGGCTTCGGTATAGAGCTCGTCAGCGGAAAGCTCGAACTTAACGCCGACGCTGTTGCCGAGCGCGGACTTAATAACCGCCGCCCCGATGCCGCCGTTTTCAACGACCGTCGCAAAGGAAATATTCCCCGCTTCAATATTCGCGTATACCGCTTCGTAAACCGCTTTAAGCGCCTCGAAATCAGGAACGGAATTCTCGTCCTTGGGTACTGGAATATGGTAAAGCGTTTCGCCGCCCTTTAAGACGTTGGTAATCAGCTTACTTGCCTTTGCAGGGGCAAGCGCAAAGGAAATAAGCGTAGGCGGAACGTGGATACTCTCGAACGTGCCGCTCATGCTGTCCTTACCGCCGATTGCGCCGAGCCCAAGCCCAATCTGCGCATACACGGCACCGAGAAGCGCGGACGTGGGAACGCCCCAAACCTTAGCCTCTTTGGTCATTCTTTGGAAGAACTCTTGGAGGGTAAGGCGCACGTCACTGTATTTCGCGCCCGTCGCTACAACTTTGGATACGGAGGCTACAATAGAATAAATAGCACCGACAAACGGACTCGTTTCCATGAGATAGGGCGAGTAACCATACGCAGAAACCGTACAAACGTCCGTTTCACCGCCGCAGATTTTTGCCGCCATCGCAATCGCGGGAGTGCGCTGCGTCTTACCGCCCCAAGGCATATACACCGTGCGCGCACCGATTGTCGAGTCAAACGTTTCCGAAAGCCCTTTCTTCGCACAAACGTTGAGGTCGGAAAGTACTTTCTTCGTCGTTGCCGCAAAACCAACGCCCGATTTTTTATCAAACCAACGGGTGACGGAATCGGTAATCTCTACCTCCGCTTCCTGTTTTACGCCGTTCGTATTCAAGAACTCACGAGCGATGTCCACGATTGCCTTGCCTTTCAAGAACATCTTCATTCTGCCCGTGTCCGTAACGACTGCTACGGGCGTTGCCGCAAGGTTTTCTTCCGCTGCAAGTGCGATGAACGCGTCCACGTCCCCCTTGTCTACAACGACTGCCATACGTTCTTGCGATTCCGAAATCGCGAGCTCCGTGCCGTTTAAGCCTGCATATTTCTTGGGAACTTTATCAAGGTCGATATTCAAACCGTCTGCCAGCTCTCCAATCGCGACCGAAACGCCGCCTGCGCCGAAGTCGTTACATTTTTTAATCTTTCTCGTCGCTTCCTTGTTCAGGAAGAGTCTTTGCAATTTTCTTTCCGTCAGCGCATTACCTTTCTGAACCTCTGCGCCGCAGGTTTCTACCGAATGGGTATCATGCGCCTTGGAGGAGCCCGTCGCGCCGCCACAGCCGTCTCTGCCCGTTTCGCCGCCAAGCAAAATGATGACGTCACCTGCCTTGGGCGCTTCGCGGTAGACCATTTCCTTTCTTGCGCCGCCAACGACAAAGCCCGTTTCCAAACGCTTTGCCTTATAGCCCTCGTGGTAAACCTCGTCGACAATACCCGTCGCAAGACCGATTTGGTTACCGTACGAGGAGAATCCCGCCGCCGCACGCTGCGTGATGACGCGTTGGGGCAATTTCCCTTTCAAGGTATCCTCGAGCTTTTCTCTCGGATCCGCCGCGCCCGTAATACGCATGGCTTGATAGACGTACGTTCTGCCGCTCAAAGGATCTCGAATCGCACCGCCAAGGCAGGTCGCCGCGCCGCCGAACGGCTCGATTTCCGTAGGATGGTTATGCGTTTCGTTTTTGAACATGACAAGATATTGCTCTTTCTTGCCGTCGATTTCCGCTTCGATTTGGATAGAACAAGCGTTGATTTCGTCGGAAATATCGAGATTGTCGAGTTTTCCGTCCTTCTTCAATTTCTTGGCAGCGATCGTCGCAAGGTCCATAAGGCAGGGATACTTGTCAGGGCGCGCGCCGTTAAGTTCTTTATATAAATCCTCGTAAAGATGATACGCTTTTTCAATTACGGGGTTCTCGGAATGAATTTTTACGTTTTTAAGCTCGGTTGCAAACGTCGTATGACGGCAGTGATCGGACCAGTACGTATCGATTACCTTGAGCTCCGTTTCCGTAGGATTGCGCTTTTCGCTCTTGAAATAATCACGTACAAAGGCAAGGTCAAGCGCACTCATCGCGAAGCCGACGTTCTTATGATACGCCGCGATTTCCGCATCCGTCATATCGATAAAGCCGTCCACGTCCGCTACGGGCGCACCCTCAACCGTTTCCAAAACGAGGGTTTCGGGCTTCTCAAAACCAACCTCTTCGCTTTCCACGGGGTTGATAATATGTTTTTTGATTGCGGAAAGCTGTTCGTCCGTGACACCTTTCGCCAAATAGATTTTTGCACATTTCACAATCGGGCGGGATTTTTTCGTCAGTAGCTGCACGCACTGCGCCGCGCTGTCTGCACGCTGGTCATACTGCCCCGTCAGATAGCTGACCGCAAACGCTTTATAACCCTCGGGAATTTCCAAGCTCTCCAAATATACGTTATCCACGGGCGGCTCGGAAAATACCGTGCCAAGCGAAGCGGAAAGCTCTGCTTCCGTCAAGCCCTCTACGTCGTAGCGCAATACCAAACGGAAATCTTCCGTATCGATATTCAAAAGATTTTTGATATCCGCCGCTTCCTTTCTCGCCTGTACGTTGTCTTTCTTTTCAACAAAAATTCTGTAAATCATAATCGCTTATTCCTTCGCTATATCTCTATATTTAATGCCGATGTCTTTTCTATAATACATTCCGTCAAAATGGATTTTCTCCGCTGCGGCGTAGACTTTCTTTCTCGCCGCCTCGATTGAATCGCCCTTTGCGACCACGCCAAGGACTCTGCCGCCGCTCGTTACCAGCTTGCCGTCCTTTTTCGCCGTGCCTGCATGATAGATAACGACGTCTTTTTCCAAATCCCCAAACGTGATTTCTTTGCCTTTTTCATACTTTTCGGGATAACCGCCGCTTGCAAGCACCAAGCATACGCATGCGCCCGATTCCCATTCAATCTCTACTTCCTCCAAACGCTCGTCTACAATCGCCTCGAAAATTTCCATGAGGTCGGTTTTGAGCATGGGCAGGATAACCTGCGTTTCGGGATCGCCAAACCGAGAATTGTACTCGATGACCTTATATCCGTCCCTTGTCTTCATGAGCCCGAAATAGAGCACCCCTTTAAAGGGTCGCCCCTCCGCGTTCATCGCGGACATGGTAGGCAGCATGATCTTTTCCATGACCTCTTTTGCGGATTTTTCGCCAAAGAACGGCGCCGGCGAAAACGTACCCATACCGCCCGTATTTAAGCCCTCGTCGTTGTCGAGCGCGCGTTTATGATCACAGCTCGTAATCATAGGCTTAATCGTTTTTCCGTCCGTGAATGCCAAACAGGAAACCTCAGGACCCTCTAAAAATTCTTCCACGACAACCTTTGCGCCCGCCGAGCCGAATTTTTTATCGAGCATCATTTCTTTCAAGCCCGCTTTCGCTTCCTCGCGCGTCTTGCAAATCAAAACGCCTTTCCCAAGCGCGAGCCCGTCTGCCTTTAATACCACGGGGATTGCACAGCTTTCTAAGTATTTCGCACCCTCTTCATAGGAAGAAAAGGTTTCGTACTTTGCCGTGGGAATCCCGTATTTTTTCATGAGCTCTTTAGAGAACGCCTTACTCGCCTCGATGATTGCCGCGCGCTTATTCGGGCCGAATGCGCGGTGACCGCGGCTCTCCAGCTCGTCCACGAGCCCAAGCGCCAAGGGATCGTCGGGAGTGACTACCGTAAACGCTACGTCCTTGTGCGCGTCTACCCAATCCCCGACCGCTTTCACGTCGCAATAATCGACGTCTATAAGTTCGGCAACAGACGCAATGCCTGCATTCCCTTTCATCGCATAAATTTTATCGACCTTCGGTGATTTATGAAGTGCCTGAACGACTGCGTGTTCTCTGCCGCCGTTGCCGATGACCAAAACGTTCATAGTGCTCTCTCCTGTTTATTTCTTTTTATTTTGCTTTTGACGATAGTTGTATAAAAGGATTCCGCTTACGATTTGCGCCAGTGATAATACAATCGCAACAATCAAGGGAATCAACCCTCGCATGTTCTTTTCCGCAATAAGATAAACGCCCCAAAACGCCAACGCCATTAAGCCAAAGGTCATTACGATAGCAACGACCATTGCAATAATCCGATGTTTTTTTCGTCGCTTATCTTCGGGGACAATCAGGAACATCAGCTCCATATATACGTCTAAAAGTATTTCGATTAAAATATCCATTGCTTATTTAGATAAAATAGAAACCTTTCTTCCCTCTTTCTCTATTCTACCCTCGCAAAGCAGCTTCACGCATTCGGGGAGCATGACGTGCTCTTCCTTTAAAATCCGCGCCTGCAAGCTCTCGGGGGTGTCGTCGTCCAGTACGGGAACGGAGCGTTGCATAATGATTGCGCCTCCGTCCACGTCCGCTTCGACGAAATGCACCGTCGCGCCGCTTAATTTCACGCCGTATTCAATCGCCGCCGTATGCACCTTTAAGCCGTAATAGCCCATGCCGCAAAAGGCAGGAATCAGCGAGGGATGAATGTTGATAATCCCATTTTCAAACTCTTTTATGAAGCTTGTAGGAACGACCAACAACCAGCCTGCGAGTACGATATATTCCACGCCGCTTTCTTTCAGCGTTTTTGCAATCCGTGCGTAGAATTCCTCTTTGTTTTCCGAGGTCTTATCAAAAACAAGGGTTTTAATCCCGTGCTTTTTTGCGCGTTCGAGCGCGCCGATTTCGGGCTTTGAGGCGACCAAATATTCAATTTCACAAAAACGTTCGCGCTCGTTTGCGTCGATGACGGACTGAAAATCCGTTCCGCCGCCCGAAGCGAATACCGCTATCTTTTTCATGCGCTTGTCCTTTTTGTTTTATTTTAAAATTACGCCTTTTTCGCCTGCGACCGTCTTGCCGAGCAACACGGTTTCCTCGCCCGTGGAGCGAAGAATCTCCATTGCCTTTTCAGCGTTTTCGGGCGCTACGCAAACGACCATACCGATACCCATATTAAAGGTGTTATAAATCTGTTCGTCCGTGATTTCCGCACGTTTTTGCATAACCTTGAACACCGCAGGTACTTCATAGGAGTTTTTATCGATTTCCGCCGCTACGCCCTCGGGTAAAATTCTGGGGATATTTTCAATAAAGCCGCCGCCCGTGATGTGCGCGATACCCTTGACCTCTACCTTTTCAATGAGGTTCAAGATACTCTTTACGTAAATGCGGGTAGGCTTCAACAATACCTCCGCTGCCGACGCGCCAAGCTCTTCGTCGTATGCCTCCAAAGCCGCTTTATCGCTGTCGCCGAATAATTTACGGACGAGCGAATAGCCGTTGGAATGCACGCCCGTGGATTTCAAGCCGATAAGCACATCGCCGGGCTGGATTTCCTTGCCGTTGATAACCTTTTTCTTATCGACGATACCTACCGCAAAGCCTGCAAGGTCGTATTCACCGTCGGGATAGAAGCCGGGCATTTCCGCCGTTTCACCTCCGATCAAGGCACAGCCTGCCTGACGACAGCCCTCTGCGATGCCTTTTACGACCTCTGCCTCCGATTCGGGATACAGTCTACCGCAAGCGTAATAATCGAGGAAAAACAAGGGTTTTGCGCCCTGACATACGATATCGTTTACGCACATTGCAACGGCGTCGATACCAATCGTGTCGTGTTTTTCGAGCACGAAAGCGTATTTGAGCTTTGTGCCTACACCGTCCGTACCTGCAACCAAAACGGGCTCTTCCATCTTCTCGCCTGCAATGGAATAAAAACCGCCAAACGAACCGAGATCCCCGATTACGTTGCCGTCATAGGTCGATTTAACGTGCTTTTTCATGAGGTCTACCGCTTTATAGCCTCTCGTTACGTCTACACCGCTGTCCTTATAAGAAATTGCCATAGTTCTCTATTCTCCATTCTTTTTTTATCGTCTTTAATTTTTCTTTTCGGAAATTTTCAAATCGTACTTATTCGTGTCCTGACACTTCGGCTCGCCCGCGGGATATTTTCCGTCAAAGCATGCCGCACAGTAGCCTTTACACGTACCCGAGTCCGCCAGTTTGAACACGTCTTCAAGAGGCAGGAACGCCACCGAATCCGCACCAAACAGCTTCGCCATTTCTTCGGGGGTATGATTGCAAGCAATCAAGACGTCTCTCGAAGCGATATCCGTGCCATAGTAGCAGGGATTCAAAAATGCGGGTGCGGAAGAACGGACGTGAATTTCCTTTGCACCTGCGTCCCGAAGCAGCTTGACTACTCGTGCGCAAGTCGTACCGCGAACAATCGAGTCGTCTACAAGAATTACACGCTTGCCCTTGACCGTTTCGGAAACGGGATTGAGCTTGATTTTCACCTTGTCCTCTCGAACGTTTTGCCCCGGGTCGATAAAGGTTCTGCCGATATATTTATTTTTAATAAGCCCTAAGCCGTAAGGAATACCCGACTCCTCAGCGTAGCCAATCGCCGCATCGATACCCGAATCGGGTGCGCCGATAACAACGTCCGCAGGTGTGGGATGCGCTTTCGCTAAGAATGCGCCTGCACGCTTTCGCGCGTAATGCACCGAACAGTTCGCGATGACCGAATCCGGTCTTGCCGTGTATAAATACTCGAACACGCAAAGGCTTTCGGGAGCTTTATCGCAATGCTCTTCAATTGTGCGGATTCCATCTTTGGAGAAAATCACAATCTCACCGGGCTTTATATCCCGAATAAAGGTCGCCCCGACCGAGGAGAGCGCGCAAGACTCACTTGCCACCACGTACTCTCCATCGCTACGCTGTCCGTAGCAAAGAGGCTTGAAGCCGTATTTATCACGCACCGCAATCAGCTTTTGCGGAGACATGACCAGCAAGGAATATGCACCGTGGAGCTTGTCCATCGCCTTACAGACCGCCTCTTCTATCGAGCCCGAAGAAATACGTTCCTTGATAATTACGGCGGAAATGAGCTCTACGTCGTTGCCTGTATGGAAAATCGAACCTTGCAGCTCCATATCCGTTTTCAATTCTACCGCATTAACGAGCTTGCCGTCCAAGGAAATTGCCATTTTGCCCTTGCTATGATTGACAACAATCGGCTCTGCATTGATTCTGTCCTTTGTATCCGACGTACCGTAACGGACGTTACCGAGCGCCATTTGCCCAAGCCCCAGAGACTTTAAGACGTTGGAGTTGAACACGTCGTTTACAATCCCCGAATCCTTATAGGCGTGGAACACACCGTCGTCGTTGACCACGATACCGCTTGATGCCTGCCCTCGATGCTGCAACGCATACAAACCGTAATATACACTGGACGCGACGTTCGCCGTTTCTGTACCGAAAATACCAAATACCGCCATATTTTTCTCTCCTAAATTTCTCTCACGTATTGCTTAGAGCAAGGCTTGTAACGCCTCGTCGTCTGCATTGATTTTGGCTTTCATATTTTCTTTATATTCCGCAAGCTTTTCCGCAATTTCGGGGTACTTAATACCCAAAATTTGCAGTGCTAACAACCCTGCGTTTTCCCCGCCGTTTACCCCAACCGTCGCCACGGGAATCCCCGAAGGCATCTGTACGATTGACAGTAAGCTATCCAAGCCGCCCATCATATCCGTCTTTACAGGCAGCCCGATTACAGGCAGCGTTGTCAACGCGGCAATCACGCCGCCAAGATGCGCCGCTTTGCCCGCCGCACAAATCAAAACCTCGATTCCACGGGCTTTTGCCGTCGAAGCGAACTCATGCGCTTCATCGGGGGTGCGGTGCGCGGAAATCACGCGAACTTCCGTTTCCACACCAAACTTTTTAAGTACGTTGACCGCAGGCTTTACTACCTCGAAATCCGACTTACTGCCCATCAAAATACCGACTTTGCTCATATTTCTTCTCCTGGTTATAAAATAATAAAGGAGCGCAATCCGCTTGCACTCCATACTGTCAAATTATATAGACGGAAAGACCGCGTTTTGCTCCCCCGAAAAACGCCGCATCGCTTTTTCTGCATGCGGAAAACGCCTTGTTTGCGTTCAGTTTGCCGTGGTTCTTAATGCGTTTCATAAAAAGACTCCTGTATCCTCGTCCTACTCGTTGTTGCCGTCTTTTCCCCTAAAATTCATTACCTTATTTGTATTATAACAAATACCGCAAAAAAAAGCAACCGCACAGCGCAAATTTTATAAGACTTTTTGCATTGTTATTTTTTCACAAAGACGTGAAAATTTTGTTATTTTTTGCCGAGCGTTTTAATCCGCACGTTTTTAACGCATACTATAAAAAAAATCATAGGAGAACGCGTACATGGGTGCTTCCAATTACATTTTTTCAAGAGATGAATTTTTAGATCTTATCGTATACGAGCTTTATCCGAGAAGCTTTTTAGATTCCAACGGCGACGGAATCGGAGATTTAAACGGGATTTTTGAAAAGCTCGACTATTTACAAGAGCTTGGGGTAAACGCTGTTTGGCTCTGCCCTATCTATAAAAGTCCAAATAAGGACAACGGCTACGACGTTGCAGATTATCGGGAAATTGCAAAGGAATTTGGCAGCTTTGCCGATTTTAAACGGCTTCGGGACGGCTTACACGCGCGTGGCATGAAACTGATTATGGACCTTGTATTCAACCACACCTCTTCCGAGCATACTTGGTTTCAGCAAGCAAAAACCGACCGCAATAACCCATACCACGATTACTATATTTGGGCGGACACCCCTCCAAACGACTGGAAATCTTGTTTCGGCGGTAGCGCATGGGAATATAACGAAGCCACCAAAGAATATTATTTACACTCTTTCGCAATTGAACAGCCCGACTTGAACTGGGAGAACCCGAGCGTTCGGAAAGAATGCCAAAAAATTGTAGATTTTTGGGTGCAACAAGGTGTAGACGGGTTCCGCTGCGACGTGCTTGATTTTATTTCCAAGGATTTCAAGACGGGAAAAATGTACGCTGGACCACGTCTGCATGAATATATCCACGAGCTGTTCGGCAGGCGCGAAACGGAAAAGCTCTTCACCGTTGGCGAATGCCAATCCAGCGATAAAGAAATGCTGCTAATCGCAGGGAAAGAGCGCAAGGAATTAAGCACCGTTTTTCAATTCGACCATATCAATTTAATCGGCTTGAACAAATACCTGCCCCATGCGTTTACCCTTGAAGAGGTGAAAAACGTGCTTGTAAAATGGCAAAATTTCACCCAAGAAAACGACCTAATATATACTCTCTTTACCGACAATCATGACCAGCCCTATTTCCTTTCAAAAACGGGCTATGGCGACGATTATCGCTACGAATGCGCCACCATGCTCGCCACCATGTTCTACCTTTTGCGTGGAATCCCCTTTTTATACCAAGGGCAAGAATACGGCGCTGTCAACCCCGTCTATTCTTCCATAGAGGATTTTCGTGACGTGGAAGCCATGCGCTATTACAACGAGCACAAAAACACCGAATCGTCTAAACAGATAGTCAGCGCCCTCAATCAAGGGGGTAGAGATAATGCAAGGCGGCCGATTGCCTGGACGAAAAACAAAGCAAATGCGCACGGTTTCAGCCAAGAAACGCCTTGGATTCCCCTGCATTCATGCGCCGAAGAGATAAATCTTGAAAGGGATAAAAACGCTGAAAAATCGGTATGGGAATTTTATCGTAAATTACTTGCCTTACGGAAAAGCTCGACCGTAATCCGACGCGGGAGTTTCTGTGATTTAACAGAAAACCGTCAAGGCTGTTTTCTATACGAACGCGCGCTTGGAGAAAAAAAAGTAATCGTAATATGCAATTTTGAAAACCGACAAACCCTATTACTGCCGAATGCTTTGCAACAAAATACCTTTCGACTTATTTTAACAAACCATGCAGACACCCTGCCCTTCTCAAAGGATTTTCGCCCCTTTGAAATCGCCGTATATGAGAGCTTATAAGAAAAAACGCACTCCAAAGAGTGCGTTTCTTATTACGTATTTTTTAGCTTATGCATTGCGCGCTTTCGTCAATTCCGCAAAGACGACGTGCTTATCAAAATAGTGCGGCTTATCGGGATAAACCACAAGCTTACAGTTGTCCGCAGCATTCTCTTTCTCATAAATCTTTTCGATAACGGAATATACCTTTTTCGTACCGCTCAACGGGAAAATGGGGTCGATTTCGCCGTGACAAACCACAAGCTTTCTAGGCGCAATCAGCGTTGCCAGCTCGCCCATGTCGATATAACGTCCAATCTGCGGAACGTAGTTGCAGGTACAATGCCACATATCCCCAATGCTGTCTCTATACGTACAAACCGCACAGCTCGGCACTGCTACCTTAATTCTCTTATCATAGCACGCCGAATAATAGGTCGCCGTGCCGCCGCCTGAATTCCCAGTTACGGAAATATCGTCCAAATCGAGCTTATCTTTGAAATATTCTAAGCTGTCGATTGCCTTAGAAACGTCCCAAACGCGTTCGCCAATCAGCGTTCTACCCGAAAGCAACGCCGTCATCGCCGTGAACAAACAGCCACAGGACATCGTGCGGCCACGCGATTGCAACAGCGTTGTGCGTTCACCCATACCGCGTTGCTCGACCGCGAGCGCGGCATAGCCGTTTTTAACGGCATCCAAAGCAAAGGTGCTCGTTTCTAAAAACTTCGCGTCGCCGTCGTAAATTTCTTTACCGATGGAGATATGGAAGCCCGAGGTATGCCCTTGCAAACAAATACATACGGGGTATTTTTCCTTTTGCGTGCGAGGAATCAAAAGATAGCAAGGCACGGGACAATCGTATTCGCTTTCGAAAACGTAGCGATAACGGGTATATTCTTCCGTTTCCACGACCTCTTCAATCTCTACCTTAATCGGGCAAGCGTTTTCCGCGATTACGTCCAAGCCAAGCAACTCGATATACTTTTTCCCAATACGGTCTTTCCATTCGGCATAATCGTATTTTTCATCATACGCCCAAAGCGGTTTTTTATCCAATAATTTCTCATGAATAATATCGTTGTCAATCTTTCTCATATTTTTTCTCCTCGATAATATCTGCACGCTTTTTAATGATTTTTGCAATACGCTTTAATGAGAAAATCCATCTCCACTATTGCTTGCATGTATTATAACACAATCTTTTCCTGTTTTCAATAGTTAAAATGAAAAAATTTCTTTCATTTTTTAATGTTTTTACATTAAATAGACAAAAGGTCTGACGAAAAACCTCGCCAGACCTTTTTTACTTTTTATAGCTTTAGTTACAATTTGCAAATACCGAAATCGCTTTCTTTACGTCTTCCTTCATCGCTTGCATTGCCGCATATTCCACGTCGTGCAAATAACTTGTTCCACCGTTTTCAATCGCAGCTTTCGCAGCCATATAGCCCGCTTTGGACATATACGAATAATAATTGATTTTACGGATACCGTTTTCGATTGCCTTTTTGAACCCTTCTTCGCTAACACCGCTGCCACCGTGCATAACAAGAGGCAAGCCCGTTGCTTTCGCGCAATTTTTTACCACGTCAAAATCAAGCTTCGGCTGCGCGGCATAGAAGCCGTGGGCAGTACCGAACGCAATCGCCAACGCATCAATACCCGTTGCCTTGCAGAACGCCTCCGCCTCGTCGGGTCGGGTATAAAAATCTTCCGCCTTTGCGCCAAGCATTTCTTCACCGCTGCCAGCCTCACCTGTTACAAGCCTGCCAAGCTCCGCCTCTACGCTCACGTTCATAGAATGCGCTGCTTCCGTAATCATCTTCGTAAGACGTAAATTTTCCTCATAAGGTAACGCGGACGCGTCCATCATAACGGACGTAAAACCAAGGCGCAACGCCTTATAAACCATATCAAGAGAGGTACCATGGTCGAGATGAACGCACACGGGGACCTTCGCATTTTGCGCTACCGCTACCATCGCAGGTCCTACCATGGAAATATCGTTATATACGTTATGCACCTCTGCATGTGCAATGATTACGGGTTTATTGAGCTCCTCAGCCGCGCCAATAACCGCCTGCAAGCTATCAAAACCCGTTGCGTTAAACATACCAATTGCGCTTTTGTCCTCTTCTGCAATCTTCAAAATTTCCTTTAAATTTACAAGCATATTTCTTTCCTTTTTAATCCTTTACAAAGTCCTTTGATTTTTTCTTCCGTACAAAGTCCGCTGGTTGC
>JAFUMY010000021.1 GCA_017482415.1 Clostridia bacterium | reverse complement strand
GACGACGAAGAAGTAGAAGATTCTGAAGAAGAAAGTGAATCGAGTGCAGCGGTGATGGGCTTTGGCTGCTTCGGTACGATCGGCGGTGTAAGCGCAGTAGTTGCTGCGATGGGTATTGCCGTAGTTTCGATTTTGAAGAAGAAAGAGGACTAAGCAAAAGGAGAGGACGTTCCTCGCTAAAAGCGGGGAACGTCAAAACAAATATGATTAACGGCGATCTTTGTCACGAACTTTTGCTTGAGAAAATGCAGCCGAAGCTGTCTTTTCACAGGCAAGAGGATTTGCAGGCATGGAAAAGGCAATTAAAAGATAAATTCGTCGAACTTTCGGGGTTTGACTTGATTGCGGAAAATAGTTGCGAGCCGCAGCTTGAGATTGTTTCTCAAACGCAAAAGGATGGGTATAAGCAGCTCCGTTTTGAGTTTTACAGCGAAGTGGGAGCGCGTGTGCCTTGTTATTTGCTGATTCCCGACGGCGACAAGAAAAAATATCCCGTGGCAATCACGCAGCAGGGACATAGCTTTGGCTTTCACATTTCTATCGGTGAATTCAAAAGCGAGGAAGAAAAAGCGCAATACGGATATGAAGACGTTGCGGTTCAAGCCGTACGTCGTGGCTTTGTTGCGCTTGCAATCGAAAACCGCGGCATGGGCGAGCGTATGGCAACGAAAGTGTGTAGAGAAAGCAACGTGATTTGCCGCTTCGCTTCGGTCACGGCACTGTCGCTGGGCAGAACGCTGATTGCAGAACGTATTTGGGACGTCATGCGCGCCATAGATATGCTTGCGAATTTCCCCGAATGCGATTTGGATAAAATCTTGATTACGGGTAATTCGGGCGGCGGAACGCTGTCCTATTACGCAGCTTGCTTGGACGAGCGTATCAAGCTCTCCGTGCCTAGCTGTGCGTTCAGCCCCTATAAGACGTCGATTTTGGATATTATCCATTGTAACTGTAATTATATTCCCTCGGCGTATCGTTATTTTGAAATGCAGGATTTGGCGGCGTTAATCGCCCCTAGACGTTTGATTGCGGTCAACGGTGAGAAAGACGACATCTTCCCGATAGAGGGCGTAAAAAAAGGCTTTAAAACAGTCGAGGAGATTTATAAGGCAAGCGGCGCGGACGGACTCTGTCGGTTGGTGAAGACGCCGATGCCGCATTACTGGTGTAAGGACCTTATTTGGGACGCGGTTATGGACGCGGCAAACCAAATGGGTTGGTTTAAAGAATAAAATTGTCAAGGTGAGTTCAATGACATTTTTTAGTGAAAAGAGAAGAAAAGATTATCTTCTTCCTGTAAAGGTTGTAGAATACGGCGGAAACGTGCGGTATACCGAACGTTTGACGCAAGGTCCTCTCATGGAACAAAATATGTTTGACTATCCCGATTATTGTGAGATTTTGGGGAAAGGCTACGTGATTTTGGATTTCGGCAGGGAGTATTTCGGCGGTATCCGTTTATTTTTCCATTCGAACGGTTATCCGAGTATCAAGCCTTACCTCCGCATTCGCTTTGGTGAATCGCTGGGCGAATGTTGCAGCGAAATTGGGGAGAAAAACGCAGTGACAGACCATTCCACGAGGGATATGGTTTGTTATATGCCGCCCAATTCCGATATGGAATGGGGGGCAACGGGGTATCGTTTCGTCCGTTTGGATTTCTTGGAAGAGGGGATTTTCCGTTTGAATCGCGTATACGGCACATACGTGCATTCGGAGTCCGACCCTATGGGGAGCTTTACGTGTGACAACCAGCTTGTGAATGATATTTTCAACACGGCGGCGCATACCTTGCATTTGAATATGCAAAATTGCGTATGGGACGGTATCAAGCGTGATCAGCATATTTGGTGTGGGGATTTGTATCCTGAAATTCTGGGCATTTTGTACCTCTATGGGGACTGCCGTGAACTGGAAAATACCTTTGATTATATCATCGAGTATTCCCCTCGAAACCATTGGCATAGCAATATTCCGCTGTATACGATGTGGTTTTTGCTGTGTATGAAGGAATATTTCAGCAAGACGGGTAAGGTGAAGCCTGCATACGTAGAAGAGGCGAAAAGAAGCCTTCTGATTATCGAAAAGTGCATAGAGGACGACGGCTCGCTTTGCTTTGAAAAGGGAGATTTAATCCACGGCGGTAAACCGTATTTCTTCGATTGGCCTACGGTCGGGAAGCCCGACAGTGTATTTGCCTGCTACGCCTTGACACTGTATACGTTGCGAGAAATAATCGAATGCCGCTATTTTGGTAACGAGGTAATTGCGCTCGCAAAAGCCATAGAAAAACGTCTTTCTCTGCGCAGTAAAGAGGATTCGGAAGTAAAAGCGATTTCGGCATTGGGCTTATTGGTGGATAAGAGTGACCGCGATACTTCGTTGAAGTATATTTTAGAGGGCGGCGCGAAGGGATATTCGATGTTCATGACCTATTTCATTTCGAAAGCCTTAGCGGAAAACGGACATATGCAAGACGCGTTCGAAAACAACCTCAAATATTACGGAGGCATGCTGAAAATGGGCGCAACGTCTTTCTGGGAAGGCTTTAACGTGGAGTGGATGGAGAATGCCTGTGGTATTACGGAACGTCCGAAAGAGGGACAAAAGGATATCCACGGCGACTTTGGCGAATGCTGCTATATCGGGTATAGACACAGCCTGTGTCACGGTTGGTCTTGTGGGGTGCTGGCGTACTTCATCGAATACCTGGTAGGGTTCAAGCTTGATAACGGCGATTGTACGAGGTTCACATTGAAACCGAATTTGTGCGGTTTAAAACACGTTCAATGTAAAATTCCTACGGCGAGAGGGGTTTTGGAAATTGAGCTCACACAAAAGGACGGCGAGATTGAACGTAGACTCCACATTCCCGAGGGCATGACCTTGGTGGAGTAAAGTAAAAAATAATACATAAGGAAAGCTCTGATGGGATACCTACGGAGCTTTCATTTTTTACGAAAAAAACAAAAGCTGCTTTCATAAATTATTTAAAGCAAAGAAAGCACTTGATTTTTTTTGTGTTCATGTTATAATATAGACAGTTTAAAGTTTTCAGGAGTAGAAAATGAAAGAGCATTTATTACCTACAAGAATTGTCGATGGGGCAAAATTAGAGAACGAAAGTACGCTTTTTCGTTCGAAAGGCTTGTACGCGCGAATCAATTATCAGGTGAGCGAATGGAATCAATACCTAAAAATGACGGGCGGCGGCTCGTTTATCGTCTTGGATTTCGGAAAGGAGATGCAGGGCGGCGTTCGCTTGATTACGAATTGGGTGGAAAAGGTGACCTGTAAGGTGCGTATCCGCTTTGGAGAAAGCCTTGGTGAGGTCAATTCTGAGCTTGGAGAAAAGAATTCTCAAAACGCCCATAATTTGCGTGATTTTGAGACGACGATTTGCGCTTATTCCGACGCTACGTTTGGACAGACGGGCTTCCGTTTCGTGCGTATTGACCTTTTGGAAGAGAATAACTATATCTATTTCAAGAACATCTATTGTGTAAATCATATATATAAAAAGAACCCCGTATATACCTATCAAGGCGCGGATTCGAGAATTGCTGCGATTTTCGAGGCGGCAAAACGCACGGTGGATTTGTGTGCGAGCGAAGGTTACGTTTGGGACGGTATCAAGCGTGACCGCGTCGTGTGGGTAGGGGACTTAGCCCCCGAGGTTATGGCGCTCAGTGCCATTTACGGCAGAACAGCGGTGATTGAAAGAACACTGAATTTATCGAAGAAAATTGCGCCCTTGCCTAGATTTATGAACGATATCTACACCTATTCTATGTGGTGGGTGATTATGCTTGCGGATTACTATAAAGAATTTGCTTGTGCGGAGTTCATTCAAAAACAGCTTTCCTATCTCGTTGGTTTAATCGATACGATGGACGGCTTGGTGAATGAAGAGGGGGTTTTGAATACGGAAATACGCTATATCGTCGATTGGCCTACCCGATTTTCTTCAGACGAGCTTGTGGGCGTTCGCGCGATTTTCCTGATGGCGATGAATGCGGCGGAATACTTGCTCAAAGCCTTCAACCTCTCCGTGGATAAGGTGTTGGATATTAAGCGCAGACTGTTATTAGTACCCCTTTGCGTTGAATCGAAAAAGCAGGTGATTGCCCTGAAGTATTTTGCCGTTGGCGAAATCACGGACGAGGAATACGACAAGCTTGTGGAGGGTGGAGCTAAAGGCTTCTCCACGTTCATGAGTTATTACATTTTATCGACCATTGCTTCTCGCGACGAGGCATTGGCGATTGAGCTGATGAAGGAATATTACGGCGCAATGCTTGATAGAGGCGCAACGACGTTTTGGGAAGATTTCAACATGGAATGGTTGGAAGGTAGCGGCAGAATTGATGAATTCGACCCCTCAAAAAAGGATATACACGGCGATGGTGGCGCGCATTGCTACGTTGGTTTCCGTCACAGCCTTTGTCATGGCTGGTCGGCAGGGGTTGCGAAATTTATTAAAGAACACTGTCATAAATAAAATGCCCAACGAATGTTTCGTTAGGCATTTAAAATTATAATATTCAATTATTCAACGCGTACATGGTGGGGCGCAATCTCATTCAACGCGACTATGCCCCGTTTATTTTTGTGCCTTGTTTACACGTATCGAATGGGGCGTAACATAGAAATGCTTTTTAAATAGATGATAAAAATACGCCGTGTTCGTGATGCCAATCTGCTCGCATATCTTTTCGATGGGATAATCGGTGGTTTGGAGTAAGGAATAGGCATAGCTCATCTTTTGCTTATTGAAATAATCGGTCATGGTCATTCCGATATATTTTTTAAAGGAGCGCCTTAAATATTCCTTGCTATACGCGAAGTGAGAAATGATTTGCGATAAATCAACGGTGAGGTTGTCGGGCGCATTTAACATGGATAAAAGTCGGGTCAGCCAAGTCGGATAATTGTGCGACTCTTGCAGATTTTGCTCCAAAATCAAATTGATGATAAACGAAGTCAAGGCCTTTGCCGTGATATCGTAATTTTTATTATCGGGTGAGGGATCGAGCATAGGGACAAAATTCTCAATTCTTGTCATTTGTTCGATGGACAAAGAGAATTGTAATTGATATTTTCCATCGTGCAGTTCTTGGAATAGAGTTGGGCTGTAAAAAGCACACGCCTCTTCGAAATAATCAAGAGAAATCAAGATGTCTCTATGTAAAAAACGTTCAAATTTTTCGTTTCCTGATTGAATAAAACGGTGCACGTCCTTGGGCGTCATAAAAAATGCATCACCCGTGCGGATTAGCGAACGCTCATCGTTTAGAATATGCGAACAAGAGCCTTCAAAAACGTAGAAAAATTCAATAAACTCGTGACGATGCAGCCAAACGGTTTCATACTCAATGATTTGGGAAAAGACAGGCGTCGTTTTTGATACATGGTTGGGACCAAACGTCAGTATAGTGTTCATGGTTTCATTCATCACTCTCCTCCTTGCATTTAGTATGCCATAAAAAAAATAAAAAAGCAAGTCTTTTTTGGAAATTGGTCATTTTTGTATATTTTCTGGTCATTTTTACACATTCATAAAAATCTTGTAAGGTTGCGTTTTTTTGAGAAATATTTACAATTTTTTTGCAGAGATGTCATTTTAGAATACAAACGTGTCATTGGAGGGGATTGCTCCCCGAGAAGAAAAGTTTTATAATATAACTGTTAAGGTTAGGTATAGTATTATTATACCTAAATTAGGAACGAGGAGACTTAGTGCTTATGACAAAGAAAAAATTGTTGAAAATTATGACGGGACTCGGCTGTTGCGCATGCTTATGCGGTGCGGTTGCCTTCGTGGGCGGTTGTGCACAGAACAACAATTCGGCATCGGAGAGTTCCTCTTCACAGCTTGAAGAACAGAGCACGTATACGGTCAAGTTTGACGTGTGTATCGATTTACAGACGAATACGATTTTAGATAGAACGGTCGAAGCGAATCAAGTCGTGGACGAGCCGACGGTGGTTATTCGTGATGAGAATCCGAGAAACTTACAAATTGTAGGCTGGTATACCGATCCAGAATACACCATGCAATGGGATTTTGACTTTGACTTGGTAACCTCGGATATCACGCTGTATGCGAAATGGGAAGGCCGTTATACGGTTGATTTTTATTTAGGGGATTCAACAAAGCCCATCGTTTCTACGTTGATTAAGGAGGGTAGAAAGGCGGAGCCTTGCGAGGATAAATGCTACGGCTATGACGTAATCGGGTATTATACCTCTCCCGACTATACCGAGGCGTTTGATTTTGAACAGCCGATTACGGGCGATGAAAAGATTTATATTCAGGTAAAGGATTACCTGTATTACGACGCGAATTCGATTGTTAACGGTTTTGCGTCGTTTGCGGGCGCAGGCGGCGTAGGCGGTAGCCCGACGGCAGGTACGATTTCGTATGAGGAAAAGGACGGTGAAAGCTATGCGCGCGTCGATTTCGGGTACAGTACTTCGGCTGACCCGTATATCGCGGTGGAATACACGGACGTCAATATCCGTAAATCGCAATCGATAGAGGTAACCTTTAAAAATCTCGGCGACGCATATCAAATGGCGCTGCTTTGGGTGGCAAAGGACGAGTACGGCTACGTCGGTAAATCGGAGTATGACGGAACAAATTCCTACTACTACGATTTAGGTGCGTATAGAAATATGAGCGAGGATGACGAATGGGTAACGATTCGTTTCGATCTTGCGGAATTGAATTTGAATTGGCGCGAATCGACCTCTTTATTCAGCCTGCGTTTCCAGTCCTGTTACAACAGCCATAATCCGACGGAAAACCCGAATACGCACTGCAAAGAAGAAACTACGCCCAACGTCATGCTGATTAAATCCATCAAGGGCGTCTACGATCCCGATTACGATCCCGATAGATGTTTAGTGACCTATCATTTGGGTGAAACGACGTATTCGGAGCGTGTGGACCAAGGCGCATCGCTCGATTTATCGGAGGCAAAAGGCGGCTATAAAATCTTGGGGTATTATACCGACGAAGCGTATGAAAATGCATTCAATGCAGACACGCCTATTACGTCTGATACGGAATTATACGTAAAAGTAGCCGATCAGCTCTATTATAACGGCTTATCGATTGCACAGGATTTCGAGGCGTACGCAGGCAAGGGCGGTACGGGTGGCGAGCCCACGGAAGGCAGCGTCGTTTATGAGGAAAAGAACGGCGAAAGCTACGTGCGTGCCGACTTTGGATATAGCAATTCGCCCGATCCGTATATTGCAATTCATAATATGGAAATCGATATTACCAAGACGCAGACTTTAGACATTACCTTTAAAAACTTGGGTGATTCTTATGAGTTGGCATTGTTCTGGGTGGTAAAGGACGCGCAGGGTAACTATTTGGGAAATAAAGATTTCAGCGCGGCAAATTCCAAATATTATAATATTCAAGGTTATAGAAATATGAGCGAGGACGGAGAGTGGGTAACCCTTCGCTTTGAGCTTGCGGCAGAGAACGCAAATTGGAGAAATGCCGCAACCCTCTGCGCTTTGCGTTTGCAGTCCTCGTACAATAGCTACAACCCGACGGAGAACCCGAACACGCACTGTAAAGAAGAAACTACCCCCAACGTTATGCTCATTCAATCGATTGCAGGCGTATACGATGAGGAATACGATGCTTCGAGACCGCTCGTTACCTATCATTTGGGTAGCAACGTCTCCTCCGAGCGCGTAGAATCGGGCAAAAAGCTGGAAAGAAACGACGCGGCTTGCGTTGGCTATAAGGTGCTTGGCTATTATCAAGACGCGGAATTTACGATTCCGTTCGATTTCAACAGCGTAATCACCGAAGATACGGACATTTACGTAAAGACGGAGGATAAGCTCTATTTTAGCGCGGCTTCGTTGGAAAGCTTTAAGGCATATCCGCCGACGAACGGCGACGGCGAGGCTGGTTCGGTAACGCTGTCTGACGACGGGGAGTATGCGGTGGTGGATTTCGGTTATGCGTTTACGCTTGCGGACGCGCATATCGCGATTACAAACGTACAGATTGATAAAGCCGATTGCTCGAAACTGTTAATCACCATGAAGAATATTGGCGGTGCAAAGAATTTTGCAATCTATTGGCAGGGTATCGATAAGAACGGCAACGAAAAGAAGGATTGGAATTCGAAGTGGGCTACCTACGCGGCGTTCGGCGCCGATGAAATAGAGATGTCGGCGGACGGCGAATGGATTACGCTTACCATTGATTTAAGCGGGGTAGCAGCTTGGACGAATTTGGAAACGATTACGGCATTCCGCATTGAATCTAATTATATAGCAACGAGTGAAACGGATCACAATAACGTTTGGTATATTAAAGAAATTGAAGGCGTGAAATAATGCCTGAAAAATAGAAAACAACACAAGGAGAGAATACGTTGTTAGAATTGATTTTCCCGAAGAAGATTATAGAAAGTCAAGGCGTTTCCCAAAGCGGGGATATTTTATCCAACCGTGAAACGCAGGTATTGTTAGCGCAGCCGCCTATGATGGTGATTCCTGAAAAGGGGTTTGTCGTTTTTGATTTCGGTCAGGAAATCTACGGTCGTTTGCACCTGATTACGCAGAGCGGTCCCGCAGGCGAAATTCGTATTCGTTTAGGGGAATCCGTTGCGGAATGCTATGCGGAGCTTGGCGAGGACAATGCAGGGAATTACCATTCCTTGCGTGATTGTAAGCTTCCGATAATCTCCTATGCCGATTTAATGACCAACGACAGCGGCTTCCGTTTCGCGCGTATAGACGTTGTATCGGGTGGGCCTTTGCAGATTAGAAACGTCTTTGCGGAGAGCAAGTATTTCTCTACGGACAACGAGGGCTATTTTAAATCGAACGACGAGACGGTGAATAAAATTTTCGACGTGGCGAAGCATACGACGAGCTTGTGCATACAAAACGGTGTCGTATGGGACGGCGCAAAGAGAGACCGTTTGGTTTGGATTGGGGATTTCCACCCTGAAATTTTGTCGATTGCTTCCGTATACGGTTGTATCGAGGAGATAGAAAACGTACTTGATCACGGCGCGGTGTATATGTCGAACGGCGTTTGGACGAACTGCATTCCTGCATATTCTGCTTGGTGGCTGATTTGTTTAAACGAATATTACCGTCATTACGGGAAGAAAGAGTATGTTCTCCGTCAAATTCCGGTAATTAAAAAGGTATTAGCCGCGTTTAACGAGATTGTTTTAGAGGACGGTAGCATTTCCTTTAAAAATTCTACGCTGAAGTATTTTGAAAAGAACGACTTTTTCTTCGATTGGCCTACCAATTTTACAGAGGATAGTTATTACGGCTGGGTTTCGATTATACAGTACGCTTGCCAAGAAACGCAGAAGCTTCTTGCTGAATTTGGTGAAAACGCGGAAATGGCGGATTCTCTTTACGAGCGGTTACGGAAAAACAAGACGATAGCTTCCACGTTCAAACAGGTGGAGGCTTGGCAATATCTTTCGGGTAGAAAAACGGCGGCGGACGTAAAGGACGCTTTGCTTGACGGCGGTGCGAAGGGTATGACAGGCTTCATGGGCTATTATATCTTGACTGCGGCGGTAGAAGCAGGCGGAAATGCGGAAGTCTTGACGATGATTAAGGATTTCTACGGCGCGATGCTCGATTGCGGTGCAACGTCGTTTTGGGAAGACTTCGACGTGGAATGGATGGAGGATCAGCCGCAGGGCTTAGAGGAAATTCCGACAAAGGACCGCAAGAATATTCATAGAGATTATGGCAAATACTGCTATACGGGTTTACGCCACAGCTTATGCCACGGTTGGACGGCAGGGGTACTTGCTTTCTTTACGAGAACGGTTTTGGGCGTGAAGCCGATTGCGCCCGGGTATAGCAAGGTGCAAATTAAACCCAACCTTTTGGGCTTGACGGAGGTGGAGGGACGTATCCCTACGCCGCACGGCGATATTTACGTAAAGCATATGTTGCAAAACGGTGAGCTTGTAAGCGATATCCAATTACCGCAGGGCGTGGAAATAGACAACAATGAAACCAATATTTATTGATACAGATATGGGAGCGGATTGCGACGACGTTGCCGCAATTGCGCTCCTATCGCATTTTTATAACCTTAAGAAAATCGACGTAATCGGCATTTCTCATACCTCAGCCCACCCGAAAGCGGTGGAATATTTGGATATGGTAAGCCGTTTTTACGGCTGTACAACCGATGCGTTAGCAGCGGCGGATTCGGCTTGGGGAATCGGGACTTTTTCCGATGGATTTTTTAATTCCGTACTCGACGGCTTTGCTCACTGCGCTCCCGATTCAACGCTAAATGCAGTGCAGCTGATGCGAAAACAATTATCGGCGGCGAAAGAAGCGACCTTGCTTTGTATCGGTCCGTTGAATAACGTCAGCCGTTTTTTGGATAGTGAGCCCGATGAAATTTCGCCGCTTAGCGGTAGAGAAATTTTGGCGCAAAACGTCAAGGAAGTCGTGGTTATGGGCGGCATTTTCGG
>JAFUMY010000020.1 GCA_017482415.1 Clostridia bacterium | reverse complement strand
CGATAAAACGGAAACGTTCTTTCCGTCCACGCCGCGCATTTCCATATACGCAATCCCGAAGCCGTTCAAGGCTTTACACTGTTTTTCAAGATTTTCAGAGTACTCGTCCGAAAACGCCGACAAAATCAATTTTGCCATTTATAACTCATACCTCCTAACCGCTACCTCTTTTTTCGTTTCTAAGGATTCATTGACCGCATTCATCACGAACACGGGCGCAATGAATTGATGATAAGAGAGTCTCTGCTTTGCACCTTGCAGTAAGGAATAAAACTCCTCGAACTCCGCTTTAAAACAGTCGCTGTCCTCCGTGATAGGGAATTCAGAGCCGTGTACGTGATGTTCTGAAACACGCATTGCATAATAGCAAGTAAAGTTCTGATCCACGTACAAGCCCGTAACGTCATAGTCTTCATAACGGAAAATTACCGTCAATTTATCTGCATTCTTAAACGCGTATACGCTCTTGGGATAATAGCCGAAAATTTCCGACATAATCCCGATTAAATGCTCGGAATAGAAGAAAAAGCCGCCGTAAGGATTTTCCAAATTCACAGGACAGCGTAAATAGCCGCCCAAGGTTTTTCCGTCAATATTTTCCTCACGCTCCTTTTTCAGCGTTTGAATCCAATCCACGTGCACACAGGACGAACCGCCAGTCAGCTTAACGCCCGCCGCCTTGCACTCCTGCATCAAGCGAATCGCTTCTTCCTCTCTAATCGTAATCGGCTTATCGATAAACATCGGCACACCGCTTTCAATATACGGCTTTGCATATTTATAATGGTTGTCGCCGTGTCGAGCGGTAACGATTACCCCGTCTACCTTGCCCACCGCGTCCGTATATGACTGCATTACGGGAACGCCATACGTTTCCGACAGCTTCTCAGCAGCAGCCCTATCGTCGCTGTATACACCGATAACTTCTACATCCTTATATATAGGATTCTCTCTTCTAAAATTCAAAAACATATTCGCATGTGAATTTTCACATCCGAGAATTACAATCTTTTTCATTATCTACTCCTCGTTATGGGAATTTCCTTTCCGTTTGAACGGTACATATTCAAAATCAAGCGTACCGCTTTTTCACCCTCGTAAAAATCAATGGGGAATTTTTCGCCTTTTTGCAAGCATTCGTAGTAGGCATGTATGAGATGAACGTGTCCAACGCCCCATTCCTCTTTACCAAAAATAGGCAGACCGTCGCTGCGTGTAACAAATTTTCCATTGACGATTATATTGTCTGCGCTAAGCTCCACCGTGTCCTCTCCGGCATGGAACATCGAAAAAATCGGGAAACAATGCTTTGCTGCGTTAGTTGCGCTGATCACAAAATTCCCACCGTTTTCTAAGGTAAATAACCCATACGCCGTATCTTCCACGTCGATGATACCTTGCAAGGAGTTGTTCGAAATGTGCGCAAGTACCGTTTTCGGCATACCGCAAAGCCACTGCAAAACATCTAAGGCATGTATTGCTTGATTGATCATGACGCCGCCGCCCTCATAGAGCTTCGTGCCGCGCCACGCGCCCTGCGCGTAATAGTCTTCATCTCTGCACCAGTTCAAGTTCGCAGACGCCGCCGTAATCGGTTTATCCTTAAAAAATTCTTTAATGTATAAAACCGATGCATTGTAACGATTTTGAAAACAAACGCCAAGCTGCGCTTTGGAAGCCTGAACGGCTTGTTCAAGCTCTGTTAACTGCTCGAAACTAATGGCAAGCGGCTTTTCGCAAAGCACGTTGATATCCCGAGCTAATGCTGCGCAAGTCATTTCGGCATGCAAGTAATGGGGCGTGCAAATATGTACGCTGTCCAAGTCTGCCGTTTGCAGCATTTCTTTATAATCGGTATACTCCAACGCGTTTAAACCGAACTCTGCGTTTAATGCCTTGCATTTTTCCCCGTCGCAATCGCAAAGCGCAACAATTTCTTGTCCACAACTCAACAATGCACGAATATGTAAGGGTGCAATCGCACCTAAACCGATAATTCCAACTTTCATAACGGTCACCTATTCTTAAAAGCTACCGTCAAAATTTTACGGATAACGGATTATCGGCATGCGCCTTTTCAATAACGTTTATGACCATTGCCGACTGCCATGCAGGAACTGCAAGCTCTGCGCCCTCCGTAAGAACGTGATACAGATTTTCATAAATTTCTGCCGTACCTACGTCAAACGCCGTACCTTGATAGCTGCCGTTTTCTTCGTGAACGTTCAATTTTTCCGAGCAATACAAAGGATTTCCCTCTTCATCCTGTAAAAATTCTTCCACGACAGGTCTTTCGGGATTCTCCCCGTCTACGATATATTTTAAGCTATATTTCGTAGGCGTGCTTTTGAGGGTACCTTTGCTGCCTTGAATTTTAATATTATAATCGCTGAATGCGTCAATTGAATTCATTTCAATATCGATTAAGGGCTTGTTCGGTGCCGTGAGCAAAATTTTTACGTAGTCTTCCGCGTCTCCGCTCGTTAACGCTCTATCCAACTTCGAATAAACGACCTGATAGTTCTTATCAAAATCTAAGAATCCGAGTCCCATTGCAATGGGATGCGGCCCCGTATTATAGGCACTGCCGCCCAATTTCTTTTGTAAGGTTTGCCAATCCCAACGACGGGCGAAACCGTTATAACGAATGCTGACCTGCTTCACATCGCCTAAAACGCCGTCTTTCACTTTCTGCAACGCGTCCAAATAGAAGGGTGCGAGCTGCGTATTTTGGAATACCGCTAATACAACTCCGTGTTTTTTTGCCGTATTGATTAGCGTTTCACACTCGTACTGATTCGCCGCGAAAGGTTTTTCCGTCAATACGTTTTTGCCGTGCTCCAAAAGGTCTTTTGCAATATCGAAATGCATTTCCGAATAGGATACGTTTACCACCAAATCAATATCGTCGAATGCAAACAATTCCTTATAGTCCGCAAACGTCTTACAGCCAGGATACCACTTTTTTGAAATTTCCCGACGACGCGCATCTGCATCCACCACGTATTTCACTTGGTAATGCGCGTTTCTTTCCGAACGGTAATAAACGCCGTGAATATCCCGTCCACTCCTACCTTGACCAATAATAGCAACGTTCAGTTTCTTTTCCATAAAATCCTCCTGCGTTATAATCTATAACGCCTTTTTTATTTTACAAAAATATTATAACTGCTATTATTGAAAAAGTAAATAAGCAAAATTATCCAATTACATTTCTAAAACTAAACAAAAATCTTTTCTTTTGCTTTACAAAATCATTTCGGATATGCTATACTGCTAATGGAGGTAACTATGCAGAATTTATTAACACCCCTCACTTACGACCATCTTTGTTTTAAAAATCCCTATAATAAACCCGAGCTTTTCATGATGCATTCGCACAACAGCTACGAGATTATTTTCTTTGAAAAAGGCGAGGCTACCTACGTTATTGAGGATCGGAAATACCAACTCAAAAGGAATGATTTTATCTTTATTCGACCTCTTCGATACCATTACATAGAAATCAATTCCAACGCCGAATACACGCGATATAATATCACCTTTAACCTTTCGCGGAAAAATACCGAGCTTATCGAACGTATCCCCGAAAGCTTAGAGGTGCTCAACTGCGCCTCCGAAGGTATTTTGGCAAATATTTTCCAACGAATGGATTACTACCACCATTCGTTAAACGATGCCGAATTTTCCAATTTGCTCGCCGCGCTGTTGACCGAAATTCTCTATAACGTGTCCTTATCAGGAAAGGAGCAAATCAATCTACCGTTAGAAACCTCTAAGCTTTTAAAAAATATTTTAACACATATCAACGATAATCTTTTCACAATCAAGACTGTTAAAGACATTTGTGCACCGTTTTTTATTAGCGAACAATACCTTTTTCGACAGTTTCAAGAACAGTTAAAAATTACCCCGAAAAAATATTTGAATGCTAAAAGACTTCTACACGCGCAAAAAATGTTGCAACTTGGTAAAAAGCCCACCGCCGTATATTTAGAATGCGGATTCGATTCTTACGTAGGCTTTTACAAGCAATACCTGAAAAGCTTCGGGTATCCACCCTCTCAAGAAAAGCATTTAAAAACCTTATAATACTTCGTCTTATAGTTCTTCTTTGCTTACAGCAATGCTTCATAATATACGGACGGACGGAAAATACCACCTGAAATAAGGAAGAATTTCTCGTTCAACGCGTACATGCCCCGCCGACACCGCGCAAAATCGCGCTCTCCGCAAGGGTGCGCCGCATACAGTTCTTCCCAACGCACGTAGTTCTGTTCTCCGTTACTTTCCAAAATCCCAACGTTCATTTCGGGCAGCGTCCCAATCCTTGCCGCAACGTTTTTATTCCATTCTACAAGCAGGGGATTGACCGTTAAATCTGCACAGAAGCATACCACCCCTTTTTCGTATGCGCTTTTTAAAATTTTCAACGTCTCGGAAAGGGTTTTTGCAATCGGTTTAAGCGTAATTGCCTTATAGCCCAAGGCAATCCGTTCTTCCACGTCTTGCAAGGAATGTACCGATTCGTCTGCCGCAATCCGCACGAGCAAATGCCCAACGTTGACTTTGTTCTCTTCCGCAAAAGGCTCTTCCAATAATACGATTCTATCCAAAGCACCGATTTCTTTTGCATAGTCGAGAAGCGCACCTAAACGCTCCACTCCGTCATACTTTCCGTTTGCATCCAAATAATACAGGATATTCCCACTCTTTGTATAAGCGGTTTTATAGGATTTGGCGATACCATGTACTTGTTCAAGGCGTTTTTTATCCCATTCTAACATTTCGGCTTTCGACATTTTTCCGTTGTCGTCAAAGCCGATTTTTATTTTCATCAGCACCGTGCCGCCATCCAAAAGCCCTTGAATTTCTTCCGCTTTCACCCCATAGGATATAAGCGGAATATTACAAAGACGTTCGTGTTTTTCACAAAGCGGCGCACGTAAAGCCTGAGGAATCAGCTCTATCAAGTCTTCCGAGCCCTTTTCCTTGGCATACGCTTGCCATAACGCATTATCAACTGCGACCAAAGCATTGCGTACAAACGTTTCCCTAAGCGTCTCTTTCACGTTGGTGAGTCCTCGTGCGTATTGCAGCGTTTGCGCATAGATTCCGTCAATCAAGTCAATCGGAGAATCCCCCTCGCGCCCTTCTAAAAGCGACAACGCGTATTCGGTAACCCGATACATGTATTCGTTGCCAACGTCCTCACTATTTGACGTAAAGACTGCGGCGTCCGACCAAAGTACACTTTGCACGCCAACGCCAATTCCATACGTTTTTTCTGTATCTATACGGCAAATAACCTGCCAAAGCTCGGATAAATATCCCCCCTTAAAGCCAAACGGCGCCTTTAATTTTTCGGGAATATATCTGCTTTTTGCTTTAATGATTTTCATTTCAATTCTATCCTTTTTCCCGTTTTACTCGATTCATAAGCCGCAAGAATGATTTCGACGGGTTTCTTCCCTTCATAAACGTCTACTATCGGCGCGCGCTCCTGATCGAGCGCGTCCAAAAGCTCGGTAAGCTGTAATTGATGATAGGCATGCGAAAACGCCATAGGGTCGGATGCGACATTGCAATCCGTCTTACCAATATTTTCCTTTTCCCCTTCTACGTCCCAACATTTAATTTCGTCCTCTTCAAGTTTGATCGTACCTTTAGTGCCGTTAATCTCAATTTCACGAGGATATCCAGGCATTGCAGCCGTCGTGCTATGCAACGCACCAATCGCACCGTTTTTGTATTCCACTAAAACGTATGCACTGTCCTCCGTTTCGATATCATGCATTTGCGTGCGGCAAAGTGCCTGCACGCTTTTGACTCCACCCATAAGATATTGAATAATATCAATACCGTGAATGCCTTGATTCATCATTGCGCCGCCGCCGTCCATTGCCCACGTTCCGCGCCAACCGCTTTTCGTATAATACTCCTTTGAACGGTAAAACTTACCCTTAAAATCCGCCATTAGGATTTTACCCAGTCTTCCCTCGTCTATCGCTTTTTTCGCCTTCATTACCGACGGCGTAAAACGAAGCTGCGTGATTACCGCAACCTGCGTATGATTTTTTTCAGCCGCTTGTACCACTCCGTCAAGCTGCGCCTGCGTAATCGCCAAAGGCTTTTCCACGACCACGTGCTTCCCCGCATTCGCCGCTTGGATTGCGTATTCCGCATGCAGACCGCTCGGTGTGCAAATATCGACGATATGTACGTCCATGCAACCCAATAATTCCTCTATGGTTGTAAATACTTTGCAACCATGTTTTTCCGCAAACTTCTCCGCACTTTCCTTTCTCGAATCGTAAACGCCGAAAAGCTCTCCTTTGTCAAGTCCGTTAATCGCTTTAGCATGCATCGCTGCAACGGCACCGCAGCCAATCAAAGCAAAATTATATCTATGTGACATTATCCACTCTATTCCTTTTTCATTTATGAAGCTACACGCCTTACGCTAATTTAGAAAGCTCATCCAAATTGACTTCTGTACGCATCTTTTCCCCGTTCAATAAGCGTTCAATTTCCTCACAAACGTGTAAAGCAACGCGTTTTAAGCCGTTTGTCGCCGTACCTGCAATATGCGGTGTCAAAACCACGTTTTTCAATGCGCGCAGTTCGTTATCCTTTGCAGGCGGTTCAGGATTCGTAACGTCGATACAAGCAAAAATTCTGCCTTTTTTAAGCTCTGCAATCAAATCCTTTTCATTCACGATTGTACCTCTTGCCGTATTGATTAAAATCGCCCCGTCCTGCATTAAGCAAAGATTGTCTTTATGAAGCATATTTTCCGTTGCTGGAATTGCAGGCGCATGAATCGTGACCACGTCGCTTCTCGACAATAATTCGTTTAATTCCACCTTCGTAGCCCCGATTTCCGCAATCTGCTCCGCGGATAAAATCGGGTCGTAAAGCAATACGTCCACGTGGAAATTTTTCAACAGCTTGACCATGTGTTTACCAACGTATCCGCCTGAAATAACGCCGACTGTGATATCGTAGAAATCCTTGACCGCTGTCTTAATATTCTCCTGCCAAAGCCCATTTTTCGTGTCGTCGTTTAAGGTATAGAAGCCCTTACATGCGGAAATTGCAAAGCCGAGTGCCGATTCCGCAACACCCTCTCCGATTGCCACCGCCGAGTTGGTAATACGTATTTTTCTTGCAAGAAACTCGTCTGAAATAATCGGTTTTATGCTGCCTGCCCCGTGAATAACCGCCTTTAAATCGGGACAAAGGTCCAAGATTTCCTTATCGATTTTGGGACTATCCCAAGACGTAACAATGACCGTAGAGCCTTTCACGAAATCCAGATAATACGCTGTATCCGAAAAATCCTTTTTATCGTATACCTTTACTTCGCCCATTGCACGGAGCTTTTCATAGTATTTCTCTCCGAATACTCTTCCTCTGAATTCCTCATTAACAAGTACCGTGATTTTTTCCATACTTCCACCTCAATCCTTATAAATTTTACTTGCGTTTGCGGCATACGTCTTTTCAAATGCGTATCCGTCGAATTTGTCGTTATAGGTAAGCTCTTCCAAGCAAACGGTCGCACCCTGCTTTTCATCTCTCGATTTTTTACCGCAAAGCATAACCAAAGAGCAGTTTACAAGCGTTTCTACGTCAGCAAGATTACTCTTTTTCGAGGTCAGCTCCCGATAGATTTCACGGAGCAGACTCACGTAAATTTTACTGCTATCCACCGCAATTTGGTAGGAGCCTTTCGTTGTCATAACCGTCAAGTGGAACGGTCTCCAACCGCCGATATAGGTATGATATTGCGCGATGATTCCGTTTTCAAAAGCCAACGTATACGTTTCCACCTTATGTCCGTCGGGGGCAACTCCGTAGCCGTCAAAACGGCAGGAAATGGCTTTCGCGCCTGCGATTTCCGAGAAAATCTCTACAATATGTATAGAATAATTAAACTCGTCCACGCCGCACGTACCGAAAATGGAAACGATATCCCCACGCTCCGCTATCGGTTTTCTTAAAAAGGCTTGAATTTCATCCGCATGTCTTGCCGAAGACGAACCGATAACGTACGCACCATCCTTCACAAGAGATAAAAGCTTTTCCGCGTCCTTTAAATTCCCGATTACGGGTTTGTCGATAAACACAGGCTTTCCCGCTTTAATAAAGGGCATAGCTTCATCCAAATGCTTATCCCAGTTACAGGACTGCACAAAACCCACGTCGACTTTATCGACCATTTCTTCAATAGCATCAACCTTACCTTGCAAACCGAAACGTTTGACAAACCAGTCCGTTTCGTCGTCGCCGCGGAAGCCTTTGTTATATACGTATTCGTATTTCATATCCATACAATATTTTTCCAACTCTTCCGCAAAACCCATGGGATGCGAAACGTCCAAACTAACACCACCGATTTTAATCATACTATTCTCCTTTTCGCCGATTCAGCATTTGTTTTGATATGTCTATGAGTAAAAAACGCATTGGGAACGATTTCCTACCACTCTCATTATAGCATATATTTTTGAAATGTGTATTACAAAATATCTGTTAAAATATTACAATTCGTTATATCTTTTTAAGGTTTTGCCTTATAAAATTCTTGAAAAAATAAAATACACGTGCTATAATCATATTGTAGATATTATTTTAACGGAGTAGGGTATGCAGAAAATTTCCGAGCTAAAAAAAGAACATCTCATTTACAACCATATCATTTACGACAACGAAGCGGAACGGCACTTGGCAAAACACGCACATCCGCTAATGGAAATCATTTACGTTTTGAGCGGAGAAATTTCGTATACAATCGAAGACAAAAAGTTTATCGCACGCCCTGGGGATTTAATTCTAATCAAGCCCTATTCTTATCATTATTTTACTATCGTTAGCTCCGAAGATTATGAAAAAATCGGGATCCTTTTCCCGATAAGCGCTGTAAATATAATAGATTTGAGCTTTGATAATTTCCTGCTTCTTCCCTGCATGCAAGGCAGGATACGGGATATCTTTGATAAAGTAGATTTCTATTTTCATAACTGTCCCCAGCAAATCTTTGAAAGTTTACTGCTCGCCCTCGCAAGTGAAATCCTCACCAACATTTCCCTATTCCATCGACAACAGGTAATCACTTCGCATAATCCCGTTCATCCGTTGATTGAACGCGCAATTAATTACATAAACGAAAATTTATTTTCAATCAATACCCTCAAAGAGCTCGCCAATCGACTTTCCGTATCCGAAGGATATTTGAAGGTGCTCTTTACCGAGCAAATGAAAATTCCACCGAAAAAATATATCACGGAAAAGAAAATGCTTATGGCCAAATCTATGATTAAAGACGGCGTTCCCCCTACCCAGGTATCGATTCAATGCGGTTTTTCTAATTACGTCACCTTTTATAGACTCTATTTAAAAACCTTTCAAATCAATCCCCTGAGCGATTATAAAACATGAGCTTTACATAAATTTACATAGAAAACGCCCTCGGCAATCTGCCGAGGGCGTTCGTTTTAAGTTTTTGTAATCCTTCGATTACTGTGCGGATTCTTCTGCGGTTTCTTCCACTTTCGTTTCCGCTGCATTGTAACCGCCGATATACTGGGGCGTAATGTTCTTGTAGGACTTTGTACCCGTACCAGCAGGAATCAGTTTACCGATGATAACGTTTTCCTTCAAGCCGACAAGGTAATCACGCTTGGTGCGGATAGCCGCTTCGGTAAGCACTCTCGACGTTTCCTGGAAGGAAGCTGCGGAGAGGAAGGAATCGGTTGCAAGAGCCGCTTTCGTGATACCGAGAAGTACACGCTTTGCAAGTGCGGGTCTGCCGCCGTTTGCCATCGCTTTCGCGCTTTCGTCTTGGAAAGTAGTCATATCTACAAGCTCGCCGGGAAGCAGGTTCGTATCCCCTGCGTTCTCTACGCGGACTTTCTTGAGCATCTGACGAACGATGATTTCAACGTGCTTGTCATTGATTTCAACGCCTTGCGAACGGTATACGGACTGTACCTGTTCAAGGATATAGTCCTGTACGCCTTTAACACCCTGTACGTGAAGAATGTCTTGAGGATATACGCTACCTGCGTTAAGCAATACGCCGGGCGTAACCTTGTCGCCGTTCTTGACCTTGATTTCCGCGTTGAACGGAAGGGTGTATTCTTTCTTCAACTCGCCCGTAACGGGATCGTTGACCTTGATATGCTTCGAACCGTCGGAATCGTCGATTGCGATAACGCCTTCGACTTCGCAAATCGTTGCGCAGCCCTTCGGCTTTCTAACCTCGAACAATTCTTCGACACGGGGAAGACCTTGCGTGATGTCGCCCGTCGCTGCGATACCGCCCGTATGGAAGGTACGCATGGTAAGCTGTGTACCAGGCTCACCGATGGACTGTGCCGCAATCGTACCAACCGCTTCGCCGACCTGTACAGGGAGCGTCGTTGCCATGTTCTTACCGTAGCACTTTGCGCATACGCCGTATCTCGACGAGCATGCGAAGATACTTCTGATAGCAACCTCGGTGATACCTGCGTCGCAGATTGCCGCCGCTTCCTTTTCATCGATGAACTGGTTCATACCAACGAGGACTTCGCCCGTTGCGGGATCTACGACGTCCTCCGCCGCAAATCTACCAAGAATTCTCGATTTCAAGCCTTCGATTTCTTTGCCTACCGTATCATAAATCGCCTTTACAACCATGCCCTGAGGCTTTCTGCCTGCGCAGCAATCCTCTTCACGAACGATGATTTCGTGCGATACGTCTACAAGACGACGGGTAAGATAACCAGAGTCAGCTGTCTTCAACGCGGTATCGGTCAAACCTTTACGGCCACCGTGCGAGGAAATGAAGTATTCGAGAACGGACAGACCGTTACGGAAACAAGACTTAACGGGAACCTCAATCTTTTTACCTTGAGGGTTAACCATTAGACCACGCATACCTGCAAGCTGTTTAATCTGGTCGATTGAACCACGGGCACCGGAGTCAGCCATCATCCAAATAGGATTGAACTTGTCTTCTTCGCCCTGCTTTTTAAGGAGGGACGCAACCTTATCCGTTGCAGCATCCCACTGCGCGATAACTGCGCCGTAGCGTTCGTCTTCGTTCAAAAGACCACGCGCATATTTCTTTGCAATCTTCGAAACTTCTTTTTCTGCATTTTCGATGATTTCCTGCTTTTCCGCAGGGATCTTCATATCGAATACCGACGTCGTCAATGCCGCGAGCGTCGAGTATTTATAACCTCTTTCCTTCATCGCGTCAAGCACGTAGGAAGCCTTGGGGGCTTTGCCCGTTCTAAACGCAGCTTCTACGATACGCGACAAATGCTTCTTGCCGATTGCACGAGCCTTGCCGATGAATTCGGTGTCAAGCTCAAGGCGCAAGAAGGATTCGGGCGTGTTTCTCTTTACAAAACCGAGATCCTGAGGCAAACCGTCGTTATAAATCAAACGGCCAATCGTCGTCTTGATGATACCCGAAACTTCAAGCTTGCCCGTCTTTTCGTTGCGACGAACTTCCGCGCATTTAACAACCGTTTCACCCTCTTTATTTTCAACGGGGCAACGATACGGCAGGGGCAGGTCTTCGAACATTCCTTCGGGAAGCTCGATTACACGCTTCAAATACATTTCATCCTGCTCGTGCGCGATCTTGTTCTGGTACGCCAAAAGCGCTTCGTTTTCAGAGGAATATACAGGCGCAACGTATACTTCGCCATCCTCGGAAGGACGACCCTGTTCGTCGTACTTTTTACCCTCTTCGCAACGCTTAATCGTCAAGCAGTACGCACCGATAATCATATCTTGCGTAGGCGACATAACGGATTTACCGTCAGCCAGCTTCAAGATGTTGTTTGCGGAAAGCATCAAGAATCTTGCTTCTGCCTGCGCTTCTACGCTCAAGGGAAGGTGCACAGCCATCTGGTCACCGTCGAAGTCGGCGTTGAAAGGTCCGCAGACAAGGGGTGAAATCTTAATTGCTCTACCTTCGATGAGTACGGGCTCGAACGCCTGAATGGACAAACGGTGCAAGGTAGGTGCACGGTTCAAAAGCACGGGATGGTCTTTGATAACGTCTTCGAGAACGTTCCAAACCATATCCTTCGCCTTTTCAACGGCACGCTTTGCCGTCTTGATGTTGTGGCACTGACCGCTTTCTACCAAACGTTTCATAATGAACGGCTTGAAGAGCTCGATTGCCATTTCCTTAGGCAAACCGCACTGATAAATCTTGAGCTCGGGCCCTACGACGATAACCGAACGGCCGGAGTAGTCAACACGTTTACCAAGCAAGTTCTGACGGAAACGACCCTGCTTACCGCGGAGCATTGCGGACAAGGATTTCAGGTCTCTGTTGGAAGGACCGCTGAGTGCCTTACCTCTTCTGCCGTTGTCGATAAGCGCGTCCACCGCTTCCTGCAACATACGTTTTTCGTTCTTGATGATCATATCGGGCGCACCGATTTCCATCATCTTCTTCAAACGGTTGTTACGATTGATAACACGGCGGTACAAATCGTTCAAGTCCGACGTAGCGAATCTGCCGCCGTCGAGCTGTACCATGGGACGGATATCAGGCGGGATAACGGGAAGCACCGTCAAAATCATCCATTCGGGGCGGTTGCCGCTCTTTCTGAACGATTCGATAACTTCCAAACGCTTGATTGCCTTAATCGCCTTCTGGCCAGGGCCTTTCGCACTATTTGCGGATTCGTCGAGTGCCTTTTTGCAGTCTGCGGATTCCTTATCGAGGTCCACAGCCATCAAAAGCTCGCGAATGGATTCCGCGCCCATACCGACTTTGAGGCCGGTAACGGAAGAATCGCCGTATCTTTCTTCGATTTCACGAAGCTGTTTATCGGTGATTACCTGCTTGTATTCAAGCTCGGTTACGCTGCCGGGATTAAGGACAACGTAAGAAGCGAAATAGATAACTTGTTCGAGCTGCTTGGGTCCCATATTGAGAAGCAGACCGATTTTGGAAGGCACGCCTTTGAAATACCAAATGTGGGATACGGGCGCAGCGAGTTCGATGTGCCCCATTCTTTCGCGTCTAACCTTGGAACGGGTGATTTCTACGCCGCACTTTTCACATACGTGTCCTTTATATTTTACTCTCTTGTATTTACCGCAGTGGCATTCCCAGTCCTTCATCGGCCCAAAGATCTTTTCGCAGAAAAGACCGTCCTTTTCGGGCTTTTGCGTGCGGTAGTTGATGGTCTCGGGTTTGGTTACCTCACCGAACGACCATTCTCTGATTTTCTCAGGAGAAGCAATGCTAATTTGAATAGAATTGAAATCGTTTAATTCGTACATGGTATATTCTCCTTAGTCCTCGTCGTCGAACGAATCATCGTCCTCGTCGTCCTCGAAAAGCTTGCCGAAACCGAACGTATCGTCGTCATCGTCCTCGAAATCGTCATCGTCGTCCGACTCGGTAATGTTGAAGCCGTCCTCGTCGTCGCCGTCTTCTTCGAAGATAGATTTAACGTCGAAGTCGCCTTCTTCGTCATCGTCGTCCACGTTGAAGTCGATTTCTTCAAGTTCTTCGTCTTTGAGGATTTCCTTACGGCTTGCCATCGTGTCAGCCGCATCCTCTTCTTCCTCTACCTCACGAATGATGAGTTCATCGCCCGATTCGGTAAGCACCTTTACGTCAAGCGCTAAGCTCTGCAATTCTTTAAGCAGGACTTTGAACGCTTCGGGAATACCGGGCTCGGAGATGTTTTCACCGCGAACGATAGATTCGTAGGTCTTTACACGGCCCACGATGTCGTCCGACTTAACGGTAAGGATTTCCTGCAAGATGTGCGCCGCGCCGTATGCTTCGAGCGCCCAAACTTCCATTTCACCGAAACGCTGGCCGCCGAACTGCGCTTTACCGCCGAGAGGCTGCTGCGTAACGAGCGAATAAGGACCGATTGCACGGGCATGAATCTTATCGTCTACGAGGTGGATAAGCTTAATCATATACTGAACGCCGATTGTAACGCGGTTTTCAAAGGCTTCGCCCGTTCTACCGTCGAATACCTGGAACTTACCGTCGACTTTACCGTCGGGGTTCAGAAGGTTGTTTTCACGGAACATAATTTCGAGGTCTTTTTCCGTTGCGCCGTCGAATACGGGCGTAGCAATCTTCCAACCGAGCTGCTTACATACGTAGCCCAAGTGTACCTCGAGTACCTGACCGATGTTCATACGCGAAGGAACGCCCAAGGGGTTCAGAAGGATTTGCAAAGGCGTACCGTCTGCAAGGAAAGGCATATCCGCCTGCGAAAGCACGCGGGAGATAACGCCCTTGTTACCGTGACGGCCTGCCATCTTGTCGCCGACCTGAATCTTACGCTTCTGCGCGATATATACGCGAACGAGCTTGTTTACGCCCGGTTCGAGTTCGTCTTTGTTCTCTCTCGTGAATACCTTAACGTCTACAACAACGCCGCCTTCACCGTGGGGAACCTTCAAGGAAGTGTCGCGCACTTCTCTCGATTTCTCGCCGAAGATTGCACGAAGCAATCTTTCTTCGGGCGTGAGCTCTGCTTCGCCCTTCGGGGATACCTTACCGACGAGAATGTCGCCGCTCTGGATTTCCGCACCGATACGGATGATACCGTCTTCGTCGAGGTCTTTCAACGCATCGTCGCCAACGTTGGGGATATCGCGCGTGATTTCTTCGGGACCAAGCTTCGTATCTCTCGCTTCCGTTTCGTATTCCTCGATATGGATAGACGTAAATACGTCGTCTTGAACAAGCTTTTCAGAGAGCAGGATAGCGTCCTCGTAGTTGTAGCCTTCCCATTCCATATAGCCGATGAGAATATTCTTACCAAGCGCAAGTTCACCGTTGTTGGTCGAAGGACCGTCTGCGATGATTTCGCCCTTGAATACTCTGTCGCCCGTGGAAACGATGGGACGCTGATTGAGACAGGTGCCTGCGTTCGAACGCTCAAACTTCTTCAAAGGATATTCGCGAATCGTACCGTCGTCTTCCTGAATTTTAATCATGTTAGAAGCGCAGGAAACGACCATACCGGGTTCTTTCGCCGTAACGATTACACCCGAGTACTGTGCGATAGAGCTTTCGATACCCGTAGCAACGATTGCGGATTCCGTTTTCAAAAGAGGAACTGCCTGACGTTGCATGTTCGAGCCCATGAGGGCACGGTTGGTATCGTCGTTTTCAAGGAAGGGAATCAGCGCCGCAGCAACAGAAACGAGCTGTTTGGGCGAAACGTCCATATAGTCCATCTTTTCGCGGGGCATTTCCGTGATATCGTTCTGATGACGGCAGCCTACGCGTTCGTTGATGAAATGACCCTCTTCGTCCAAGGGTTCGTTTGCCTGCGCAACGATGTATTTATCTTCCTCGTCAGCGGTCAAATAGTCCACGTGTTCGGTAACAACGCCGGTAGCCTTGTCCACTCTTCTGTACGGGCTCATAATGAAGCCGTATTCGTTTACCTTCGCAAACGTAGCGAGGGAGGTGATAAGACCGATGTTCTGACCTTCAGGCGTTTCGATAGGACACATACGTCCGTAATGGGTATGGTGAATGTCACGTACTTCGAACGTCGCACGGTCTCTGTTCAAACCGCCAGGGCCGAGTGCGGAGAGCTTACGCTTGTGCGTGAGTTCTGCAATCGGGTTGGTCTGATCCATGAACTGGGAGAGCTGGGACGAACCGAAGAATTCGCGGATAACCGCGGATACGGGACGAATATTGATCAATGCGGAAGGCGTAATCTCCATGGGATCCTGCGTAGCCATTCTTTCCTTGATCAATCTTTCCAAACGAGCGATACCGACGCGGAGCTGGTTTTGGAGCAATTCGCCTACCGAACGCACACGGCGGTTGCCGAGGTGGTCGATATTATCAATCGTACCGATGCCATACTTCAAGTCGAGGTTGGTGGAAATGGACGCAACGATATCGTCTACCGTAACGTGCTTATGACAGAGTTTGTCGATAAGCGGACGCATTTCCTTCTTCTGTTCCTTAGTAGGAACGGGATGCTCGCTGTTTAAAATTTCATGGAAGAGCTTACAAGCCGCAACGAACTTGCGACGATTGTCTCTTCTCTTTTCTCTATTTTTCTTTTCTTCCGGCTTCTCATCGGGCTCTTCAAGCTTTTCAGTCGTATAGTAAAGCGCGTTGATGTCGTCGGTGTATTTTTCCGCTACCTCTTCCACGCTCAAATTCGCGCATTCCTCTGCGATGAGCTTGGAGAAACGATAGTTGGGATAGAATACGGTGGGAAGCAAACCGAAATCTTTTGCGCGTACCTGTACGGGAATATCGGAGATAGCCGAGAAATCCACCGTATTGTTCGCGATGATCTTATGACGGATTTCGCCGTCTTCGGGATCGTCTACAAGCACGAAAAGCTCGTTGATACCACAGTTTTGGATTTCCTTAGCCTGTACTTCGGAAATTTTCTCCCCTGCGTTTGCGATGACTTCGCCCGTTTCGGGGTTTACAACCGCATCTGCAACTCTGCAACCGGGCAGTCTGTATGCCAAGTTGAGTTTCTTGTTGTATTTGTATCTGCCGACCTTTGCGATGTCGTAACGACGGGGATCGAAGAACAGATTGAAAAGGTGCGCTCTTACAGAATCTTCCGTAGGCGCTTCACCGGGACGAAGACGACGATAGAGCTCGTACAAGCCGTCCGATTCGCTCTTTGCCGTATCCTTTGCGAGGGTAGCCGCAATGATTTTGTCGCCGGGGAACAAGTCCTCGATCGCGCGGTTCGAGCCGAAGCCGAGCGCACGCAAAAGTACCGTGATGCAGAGCTTTTTCTTTCTGTCCACGCGAACGTACAAAGCGTCCTGCGCGTCCTGTTCAAGTTCAAGCCATGCGCCGCGGTTGGGCATAACGGTGGTAGCGAACATTTCCTTACCCGTCTTGTCCTTGCTCGACGCGTTGTAAACGCCGGGCGAACGAACGAGCTGGGATACGATAACACGTTCTGCACCGTTGATGATGAAAGCGCCGTTTTCGGTCATGAGCGGAAGATCGCCCATGAATACTTCCTGATCGAGTACCTCGTTCTTGACCTTGTTGACAAGACGAACTTTTACACGAAGAGGCAACGCGTACGTAGCATCGCGTGTACGGCATTCTTTTTCATCGTACTTGGGTTTGTCGCCAAATCTATGCTCTAAGAAATAGAGCTCAAAATGGTCGGAGTAGTCGGTGATTGGGGAAAAGTCCTCAAACACCTCGCTGATACCGTCTTCGATGAAGGCGTTATAGCTGTCTTTCTGGATTTCAACGAGATCGGGAATGTCGATAACTTCGTTGATTGAACCGAATTTTCTTCTTTCGGTTTTGCCATACTTTTGAATAGGTAAATCCATCGGTTAATTTTGCTCCTTGCTATTTTTTACAGCGATCTACCAAGTATATCTTTTCATTGATAAAAATCGAATTTTTTGTCTTGTTTAGAAATTTCTTTTCTCTTCTGCTTTACATTTGCGCCCTTTTGCTGTATAATATATTATATAGAAAGGGAAAAACGCCCGTTTTTCGTCTTTTTTCGGGGTTTTTACCCCTTATTTTCAGCCAAAAAAATCGCTTTGGCGCGATATTACGCCATGATAAGCATAATGATACATTATCTAATTATATCCCTCGAAAAAAAAGATGTCAAGCATTTTTGAAAGCGATTTTAAATTTTTTGAAAAAAGTTATCCACAAGGAGCCGTTTTTTATGAGAATCGACAAATTTTTGAAAGTTTCGCGTATCTTAAAACGCCGAACGGTCGCACAAGAAGCCTGTTCGGAAGAAAAGGTACTCATCAATGGGAAATCCGCAAAGCCCTCCACCGCCGTTAAAATCGGCGATATCGTGGAAGTATTGTATGCGTCGGGTAGCTTAAAATTCCGCATTTTAAATATCAAAGAAACGGTAAAAAAAGAAGAAGCGGCTTCGCTGTATGAGGTGATCGTATGAAATTAAAGGTATGCGCTGTAATTTGCGCGGCAGGCAAAGGCACGCGCGCAGGCTTTGCAAAAAATAAGCTCCTGCTCCCCTACGAGGGTGCGACCGTCCTTGAAAAGACGGTTTCTGCCTTTGCTTTTCCCCTGATAGACGAAATCGTTATTACCAGCTCGGAAACGGATTTTGCGGAAATTTCCGCCATCTGCGAGAAATTCCCCATCGCAAAAACGGTGCTTGGCGGCGAGGATAGATCCCACTCCGTCTACAACGCTTTAAAAGCGACGGATGCAGATATCGTACTCGTCCACGACGGCGCGCGGCCTTTCGTAACCCGAAAGGTAATCGAGGGCTGCTTGGAAAGCGTTCAAAGCTTCGGTAGCGGCGTTTGCGCCGTAGACTGCGCCGATACGATTGCCGTAACGAAGGACGGAAAAATCCGTTCCGTGCCCGACCGTGCGACCCTGCGTCAAATCCAGACCCCGCAGGGCTTTTACCGTGAAAATTTACTCTTCGCTTACGAGCGTGCGTTCGAGGACACGGAAGCTCGTTACACGGACGATTCGTCGGTATTTTTGAGATACTGCGGCGCGCCGCGTATCTGCGCAGGCGCGAGAGACAATATCAAGCTGACCTACGCAGAGGATTTTGTGGACAAGCAGGCACGTTGCGGCTTTGGCATCGACACACACGCCTTTGGCAAACCACAGGACTATATCGTGCTTGCAGGCGTTAAAATCCCCTCTGAAAGCGGACTCATTGCCCACAGCGACGGTGACGTACTCGTCCACGCGGTCATGGACGCAATGTTATCGGCGGCAGGGCTCAAGGATATCGGGCATTATTTCCCCGACACGGACGAAAAATGGAAAAACGCTGATTCCATGAAAATGTTAAAGGAAGTCGTTGGCTTACTTAAAACGCAGGGCTACAAAGTGCAAAATCTTTCGGTGGCAATCCAAGCGGAACGTCCTCGGCTTGCAAAATACATTGACGATATGAAAAACGCCCTTTCAGGCGCATTACAGCTCGACCCCACTGCCGTGGGTATCTCGGCAGGCACGAACGAGGGCTTGGGCTACGTCGGAGAAGGTAAAGGCATTACCGTCAACGCATACGTGCTATTAAATAAGTGAAGTTGCGTGAAACGCAGTGAAGTTGCATAAAATGCAGTGAAGTTTTTATCAAAGATAAAAGTGAAGTTTAGTTTGCTTGTAGCAAACTAAATTATGGAAATATTATAAAAACAAAGCCGCAACTTCGCCATCCGGCGAAACTTCACTTGCCATAGGCAAACTTCACTCGCTGTGCGAACTTCACTTACGCAGTAAACTTCACTTATTCAACTTCCCCCACTATCACACCCAAAGGAGACCTATGGCAACCAAACCCAAAGCCCCTACAACGCAATACGTTTGTTCGCAATGCGGCTTCACCGCCCCGAAATGGCTGGGCAGATGTCCCGATTGCGGCAATTTCAATACCATGCAAGAAGAACTCGTCCGCGTAGCAGACACCCCGAAAACGGAATTACGCAGGGGTATGTCCGAAATAAAAACGCGCGCACTGCCTCTTTCCCAAATCGGCTATGAAAAATTCGACCGCGTGAAAAGCGGCGTTTCCGAATTCGACACCGTACTTGGCGGCGGCATTGTCCGCGGCTCGTTGGTGCTTCTCGGCGGCGATCCCGGTATCGGGAAATCCACCCTTTTAACGCAGGTTGCGGCACATCTTGCGACTACGCAAACCGCGCCCACCCTCTACGTTTCCGCAGAGGAAAGCTGTTCGCAGGTCAAAATGCGTTGCGAGCGTTTGGGTTTAAATTCAGACAATCTTCTACTCTTAAACGAAACCTGCTTAGAGGATATCGAAACGAGCCTTGGTGATAGTAAATTCGTCATTATCGACTCGGTACAAGCTATCTACACGGAAACCCTTTCCTCGGCGGCAGGCAGCGTCGGGCAGGTTCGCGAATGCGCCGCAAAGCTTATGCGGATTGCAAAATCACAAAATATAACCTTTTTTATTATCGGCCACGTCACGAAGGAAGGCGCACTCGCTGGCCCGAAGGTCCTGGAACATATCATGGATACCGTGCTCTATTTCGAGGGGCAGCAGGAGGATAATCATCGGCTGCTCCGCGCCGTCAAAAACCGTTTTGGCTCAGCACAGGAGGTAGGCGTGTTCGAGATGACGGACTCGGGAATTAAGAGCGTGAACGACTACGCGGAAATCTTTCTCTCCGAAACGCGCGGGCTTGCGGCAGGCTCCGCCGTTACTCCTTCCGAAAGTGGCAATCGCTGCATGAACGTCGAAATCCAAACGTTGATTGCAAAAACGGCGTACGGTCAGCCCCGAAGAATGAGCCTGGGCGTGGACTATAACAAGCTTGTCGTTTTGATTGCGGTTTTGGAAAAGCGTTGCGGAATCCCCTTTTGGTCGTCGGACGTATACGTGAATGCGATGGGTGGGATTAAACTGGACGAGCCGTCCGTGGACCTTGCGCTGTGCGCAGCACTTGCGAGCGCGGCAAACGACGTGCCGATTGACAAATACACCGCCGTGTTTGGCGAGGTCGGTTTAACGGGCGAAATTCGCCCCGTTTCCTATGCGGACAGGCGTGTAAACGAATGCTTGAAAACGGGCTTTAAGCGGGTGATTTTACCCATGAAAAACATGAAAGCCTGTGCCAAATACAAGGATAAAATCGAACTTGTTCCCGTACAGTACGTGGGGCAAATGATTAAAGCCTTAGGGCTGCGTCCTGAAACACCGAGAGGTTAAAAAATAAAAAATCGCCCGTCCTGCGGCTTACCGCAGGACGGGCTTTTCTTATGTAATTTTACTTAAATTAAGCCAAATCGTCGGAAAGAGTAAATACTTCTTCCTCGCTCGTATCCACTTTTGCTTCCACCTCTTCCACGGGCGTTTCCACTACCGCTTCCGCAGGCGCTGCCTCCTCCGCAACAACCGCTTCCACCACTTCTTCCGTAGCGGCTACGGTTTCTACAACGGGCTCTAGCACAGGTTCTGCAACAGGAGCTGCTACGGGCGCAACCGTAGGCGCCGCTTCCGCTTTTACTTCCGTTTCCGCAGGTACCGACAAATCTGCAACGTTTTCTACAACCACACCGGGTTTCAAATCGGACCATTTTGCGTCTTTCTTGAACTTAGGATAATCCTTCGTCAAGAAGCCCGAAACTGCAAGTGCTATAATTGCGAGATAGGTCGTTCTCGAATCGCTGAACCAACCGAAGATCTGCGTGATTACGTTTTCACCGCTCTTGTTTACGAAGAACGCACCGATTACGAAGTCCAAAACTGCAAATACGATTGCGCCGATCATAAAGCTCTTCCAAGCCTTTTCCTGCTTCTTATCGTTCGTGCAAACATGCTGAATTGCTTTGGATGCCGAACCGAGCAAGGAGAACAGGAACATGGGCGTAATCAAGGTCGAATATGCCTGCATGAAAATCATGCCGCCAAGACCAGTCAAAGCACCGCCCGAAATATACGAGAAGAGAATGAAATTCATACCCTCGATGAATTCTTTGAGGTAGGGTTTGGTAACAACGACTGCAAGTACCCAAACGAGAGCAACCTTCAATACGATATATACCGACTGAGAAACGATATACGGCAAGCTGGGCATATCGTCCGTCGCGAAGAGCATAAATGCAACGCGTACCGCTACCCAAACGATTCCGCCAATGATGAGCGAAGCAACCGCCGCACCGAGCATAGGCTTCGTCGTAATCGTCTGCGTCAACAAGATGAAGCCAAGCGATCTGCCGAAGATTTTACCAAATTTTTCACTGAGTGCAATCAAGCCTTTCGTGCGTTCCTTTTCCGTGTCGCCGAATACCGCCTGCTTGAACCATTTAATGGAGGTACAAACCAATACGATGTTCATGATTACGTATACGATATAGGTAATCGAGAAGGTAAGGTCGACCGCCATTTCCATGACCATCTGAATGATTTCTGCAACTTCGCCGTCGAAATCTACGTCAAGCGAGCCGCTAAGTACGTCAAATACCCCGATAATAGAGAGCTGCGAGTCAAAAGAATGTCCGATTCCACAGAAGAAGAGAATCAAAAGCGCAATCTGTGCAACGAACAACAACGCGCCTGCCGATTTTCTAATAATCTGACCCAAAGAAGGCTTCGGTTTCTGAACTTTTTCTACTGCTACGTTTTCTACAACAACGTTCTGTTCCATTTTCATCTACCTCCTTCCTTAAAATTCTTTAACGTCCATATTCTTGGGCGCTTTAATTTGCGTGTTGTTGATATTCGTCATCACGCATTCCGCCATGATACATTCGCTATTGAAGGACGCGCCGTCGAACATATCTCCGTAATAATCGTCGTAATCGTCCTCGTCATCGTCGTTACTAAACTCGCTGCCGCCGACGTACATGTACGAACACATGGGGCTGTCTTTCATCGAAAGGTCAAATTTGAGGCTGCCGATACCGTGGAAGTATTCTTCAAAAGCAGACGCTTTCATTTTATACTGTTCGTCGCTTTCTTTCTTGAATACGTCCTTATCGTCATAATATTCTGCCGCAAGATAGAACATTGCTTCGCCACGGAAAGCATTGATTTGGAAATTATTTTCGCGGCTTACCATGCTGAATACCCACATAAACATATCATCGTCGATGCTGCCGTATTCCAACCATTCTCCCAAGCATTCTTCAATCGCTTCTTGGGATGCCTCGTATTCTTCTTTATATTCTTCGAATTCGTCTTCGTATTCCTCTTCGTCCTCGCCGCTATAATCGTATTCCATACCAACCTCGTATTTGTCGATACGGATAGCACCTTCGCCGTCGTCGTTAAAATAGATAGCATACGTGAGTGCTACGCTGAGCGAGTTTGTTAACTTATTCCCTTCTTCCTCCGAATATTCTTGGCTGTGCAATACTGCTTCCACTTCGGTATAGGATTCGTCTTCCGTAACGTAATACGAAATCTTCTGTTCACACGTAACCGTCTCCGACTCCGTAGCAGATTCACCGTCGTAATACATGCTATAACCGCTCGTCGACGAAGTTTTTAAAGTGGTGAACATCGTTGCACTTTTAACCTCGTTTTCATAGAGCTTACGAAGATCTTTCATCGTTTCGATCTCTTTGCTTTCCTTGCTGCCTGCGCCCGCCTTCACGTCAGTGCCGCCGCCCTTAATCGACAGCAAACCGCCGGTCAAGACCAACACAGCGCTTACGCCTAAGGCTATGTACTTTTTAACGTCCATTATAGACCCTCCATAAATTTTTTCTACTTAACGTTTTTTTGTTAGGTTGTGCAACCTAACAAAGGGGCGCGCCCCTTTCGCGCTAAAAACCGTCTCACGCGATAAATTTATAAATAGTTAGTTCCATTATATGAAATCCCTCAAAAATTGTCAAGCGATTTATTCGCGTATTCTTTCATATTTACGCCCCTATTGTTTTTATTTTATAAAAATACAGCCGCCGAGCAAGGGTTCGCTTACTCGGCGGCATCATAATACAATTTCTTAAAGTAATTTTTCTAAAAGTTCCTCTCTCGTACATGCCGAAAGATAGATAGGCGGTACGTCAAAAAGAGTCTTACAGCCGTACATGCCCTCTTGATTCATACGGAAAACCGCCCTTGCGCACGCCGCCAAAACCGACGAGGTGAACTCCGCGTTCGAGTCGAGCTTCAACGAATACTCAATCACGTGTTTATGTTCTCCGTTTACCCCCGTTGCACCGCTTCTAATCACCCTGCCGCCGTGAGGAAGCCCCGCGTGCTTCTCCTTCAATTCCTCCAAGGAAATAAAATGCACCGTCGTCTTATAATCGGCGAAATAGTTAGGCATCGTCTTAATCTCGTTTTCGATACGTGCCTTATCCGCGCCATCTGCCGCTACGACAAAGCATTCACGCTCATGCTTTTCCCCTGTCGCAAGCGTGGGGTTTTCACCGTTTCTTACCGCTTGGAGAGCTGTTTCCAAAGGAATGGTGTACTGCTTTGCATCCACTACGCCCTCAATACGCCGAATGGCGTCCGAATGGCCTTGACTGACCCCCTTCCCCCAGAACGTATACTCGTTACCGTTAGGCAAAATTGCGCTTGAATATAAGCGCGCCAAAGAAAACATACCAGGGTCCCAGCCCGCGGAAATCAACGCCGTGGTTTTCGCTTGCTCCGCCGCCGCTTGCACGTTTTTTGCGTGCTGCGGAATTTTCGCATGCGTGTCGAAGCTGTCGACTACGTTGAAATATTGCGCCAGATACGGGGTCTGCTCGGGCAGGTCGGTGGCACTGCCGCCGCAAAGAATCATAACGTCTATTTTATCCTGCATACGGATGGCGTCGTCGATATGGAATACGGGTATACCCGTAAGCGTTTGTACCGTCTTGGGATTACGGCGCGTGAACACGCCCACTCCCTCTAAATCAGGGCTTTGCTTTATCGCAAGCTCTACCCCTCGGCCAAGATTGCCATAACCGTATATGCCGATACGAATACTCATTGTTTTTTACCTCGCAAGGTCTATTTGTCCTATATTATAGCACATCAATTTCCGTTTTTCAAGCAGTCGCGTATAAAAACCTCGTCCTTTTTCGTTAAAATTTTTTATAGCCGCTATTCAAAATACTTATAAAAAATCAGTCCCCGAATCGAGAACTGATTTTATAAATCTAAACGTCTTAATACATCTCAATGTATGCGTCGCGTTCTGCGCCTACCGATACGTATTTAATCTTGCAGCCGCATTCCTTTTCCAAATACAGAACGTAATCGAGTGCCTCTTTGGGCAAATCCTCTTTCTTACGGCACTTGGAAATGTCGCAATTCCAGCCCTTTACCGTCTTGAATACAGGCTTGCATTCGTCCAAAACGTCCACGAACGGGAATTCGTGGATAATTTCGCCGTTCAGCTCGTAAGCTACGCAAACCTCGATTTCCTCATACCCCGAAAGCACGTCCATTTTCGTGAGGGCGATTTCCGTTGCGCCCTGGCAGCGAATACCGTAACGAGAAGCCACGATATCGAACGGCCCAACTCTTCTGGGTCTGCCCGTAGCCGCGCCGTATTCCCCACCAAGATCACGCAGGAATTTCGCCTTATCGCCGAAATATTCCGCCGTGAAAGGTCCTTCACCTACGCAGGTAGAATACGCCTTCATAATCCCGACCGAGTTATCGAGCTGAAGCTGCGGCACACCTGCACCGATGGGCGCGTATGCCGCAATCGTGGACGACGACGAGGTATAGGGATGAATACCGAAATCGATATCACGCATTGCGCCGAGCTGCGCCTCGAACATAATATTCTTGCCCTGTGCGTGCGCTTCGGTCAGATACAAACCAACGTCGCAAACGAAGGGCGCGAGCTGCTTGCCGTATTCCTCGAAATACGCAATCATGTCCTCCGTCTTAATCTCTTCGGCGTGATAACCGCCTACTACGGTCAGATTTTTCCATTCTACAATATCCGCAACACGCTTATATAAGCGTTCGGGATTCAAAAGCTCGCCCATGCGGAAAGCTTTTTTGAAATATTTATCCGCGTATACGGGCGCAATACCGCGACGGGTCGACCCGAATTTCTTGCCTGCAAGACGGTCCTCTTCCAAGCAGTCCTGCAAAACGTTATACGGCATCGTGATTACCGCGCGATCGGAAATCTTCAAGTTTTCAGGCGTGATACGAATCCCCGCCTCTCTGAGCTTTGCAATCTCGCCGCAAAGATGCTTGATATCGATAACCATACCGTTGCCCATAACGTTGACAACCTCGTCGCGCAAAATCCCCGAAGGAAGCAGGTTCAAAATGAACTTACCGCGTTCGTTGATAACGGTATGCCCTGCGTTGTTACCGCCCTGATAACGGCAAACGACGTCGAACTTCTCCGACAGAAGGTCAACCATTCTGCCCTTGCCCTCGTCGCCCCAGTTGATACCGCAAATAGATGTAAGCATATTTATACGTTCTCCTTTTGGTTTTCTCCGTAAATCAAAACGCAAAAAAAACGAGCTTTTCCGCAACACTTGTCCGAAAAAAGCCCTTTTTTGCTTTGTATGTTGCAATTAAGTATACCGCTTTTTTCTCCCCTTGTCAAGCCAAAACACCGCATAGTGAAATTTTTACGAAAATTTTTCTTCCCGACTTGACAATTTTGAAAAACGGGGGTATTATATATAGGAATAGAAGAAAATCCACGTATAAGGAGGGAAATATATGTATTGTAGAGAATGTGGAGAAAAACTCACGTTGCGGTTTTGTGAGAACGAAGGCTTAATCCCCTATTGCGAGAAATGCAGCGCGTACATGTTCCCGCAGTTTTCGATTGCGGTGAGCATGGTCGTAACCAACCGCGCGCAGGACAAGATTTTGCTTGCCAAGCACGTTGAGGACGACGATTTCATTTTATTTGCAGGGTATATCAAAAAAGGCGAAAACGCGGAAAAGACGGTCCCGAGAGAAATCAAGGAAGAGCTTGGTCTTGACGTAGTAAAGGCGAAATACATGTCCTCGCGCTATCATGGAAAGAAAGACGTTTTGATGCTGAACTTTATCGTTGTTGTTGAGGACAAACCGATAAAGCTCAAGGAAGACGAAATCGCGGAAGCGCGCTGGTGCACGCCCGAAGACGCGTTACAGCTTATCCGCAAAAACACGACCGCGGAATACTTCTTAACCCAAGCCGTCCGAGAACTGAAAAAGAAAATTTAAGCCCAACAACAATGTAAAAAGAATAATACTATAGCATTCAAAAACGGCGGAGCCTGCTCCGCCGTTTTCATTTTAATCCATGCCACAACTTTCGCCAATGGCGAAAACTTCACTGCGCCTATGGTGCAACTTCACTCACTTCGTGAACTTCACTTGAACTTTGTTCAAACTTCACCGCCCTTTAAAGGGCTACGCTTCCGTCCTTGCACACCACTTCCGTCGCAGGCACGTTATAATTCCAATCGCTGCCCTTACTAATCACTTTCCATTCTGCAATTGTCCCCTCAAACGTAATACTCGTCAAGCTACTGCAATAATAGAACGCAGAATTCCCAATACTGGTGATACCGCCAGGAATTACCACGCTCGTCACGCTACTGCAATCACTGAACGCAAACGTGCCAATCGTAGTTACGCTGTCGGGAATTACTATACTCGTCAAGTTACTGCATTCATAAAACGCTCCATCGCCAATCGTGGTCACGCTGTTCCCGATTAGCACGCTCGTCAAGCTTTCGCAACCACTGAACGCCCAACTG
>JAFUMY010000002.1 GCA_017482415.1 Clostridia bacterium | reverse complement strand
GTATGCGTTGTACGGTCAACCACCGCGTCGAGAATATCACGGCAGGCAGCGTATTTGTCGTCAACAGTTACGATACCTATTCTTGTGAATACGTGGGGAACGCCTCCACCTATTTCTTGGTGATAGGCAGAGAGTATTTTTCACATATTTTAAGTGACACAACGGAGTTTAATAATTTCTTGCATCTTCGAGGCAAGGTGTGGGAGGAGTTGATATCGCTTTTACAGGAAGTAGAATTACGTTTTGAAGAGATGAACATATTACAAAAGCGTGGTTTTGTCAATTTCCTGTTCGGGATTTTATCCGATGGCTGTTTGTTTCGAAAAAAGCAAAAAGACTTAAATAAAGAATTTTTCGCTTGCGTTAGCGAATATATCCGCGAGCATTATAATGAGAACTTGACCTTTGTTAATCTTGCTGAGCATTTTGGTTACAGTCCGAATTATTTTTCCTCTTTGTTTAATAGGCTCGCGGGCGAGCATCTGAACGATTATATCAATCGGATTCGAATACAACAGGTTTTAATGGAAAAGCAAAAGCTAGGTCAAAAGTACACGTTGCGCGGTTTAGTGCAACGTGCGGGCTTTAACAGTATTGAAACGTACTATCGCGCCTTGAAGCGGTATCGTAGCCGACAAATGGGTGAAATGCATATCAAAGAAAAAGTGGAAAAGAATAATATGGAAAAGGAAAACGTCAACATGCTTGCTAAAAAACTCACGGCAACAATAGTCGGTTACGGCAACAGAGGTCAGGTCTATGCGGATTATAGCTTAGATTGCCCGAATGAGCTTGGGATTATAGCCGTTGTAGATACAAACGATTTTAAATTGGAAGAAGCAAAGAAACGTTATAATTTATTAGACGAACAGTTGTTCCATACTTTAGAAGAATTTTTAGCTCAAAAGATTGAATGCGATCTTGTCATCAACACAACTATGGATCAAATTCACCATGAAACCTCTATGCGGATATTAGAAGCGGGCTACGACATGCTTTTGGAAAAGCCAATCGTTCCCAACGAAAAAGAGCTCATGGATATTCACGATAAGGCAAAGGAAAAGAATTGTAACGTATTTATTTGCCACGTTTTGCGATATACGCCTTTTTATAGAAGAATCAAAGAACTCATTTTACAGGGCGAGATTGGGGATATCGTATCGATGGAAATGAGCGAACATGTCTGTACGGCGCATTATTTGACTGCTTTTGTGCGCGGTAAATGGAACAGCGAGGAGAAGTGCGGTTCGGGTTTCTTGCTCGCAAAGTGCTGCCACGACTTGGATATCATGTGTTGGTTGAACAACGCTACCGAGCCCGATACTATTTCCAGTATGGGTAGCCGTTCGCAGTTTGTGAAAGGGAAAAAGCCCGAGGGTGCGGCAGAGTTCTGTTATCAGTGTAAGTATGAGCGTGATTGTCCGTATTCGGCGATTCGTTTGTATATGGAGCTGAATGCTATGCCCTTCTTAACCTGGGACCGTTTGAATAAACCGCTTGACGAGATTACGAACGATGAGAAGATGGAGTTTTTACGTTCGGATATCTATGGAAAATGTGCGTACGATAATCTTGGCGATTTGGTGGATAGACAGAACCTACTCGTAACTTTCAAGGACGGCTCAATCTGTTCGTTCACGCTGGTTGGCGGTACGACGAAAGCGGATCGATTTATCCATATCATCGGTACGGTCGGGGAAATCGAGGGTAAGGTTGAAGAAGATAAGTTCCTCGTTCGAAAGTATGCGGAAAATTCCTTTACGGGCAGCAGTCGCGTGGTAAACGTTAAAGAGGAGATTATCAGCAATGCGCGCTTTGGCGGACATAGCGGCGGCGATTTTGGAATCATGCATGACTTGATTGCATATCTAAACGGCGATGAAAGCTCAGTTTCGATTACAAAATTAGAGGATTCCATTAATGGCCATTTATGTATTTTTGCGGCGGAAAAATCGAGGAAAGAGGGTCGATTTGTAAAAATTGAGGAAGTAAAATCTAAACAAAAATAAAGCAAAAAGGCATACCGCAGGGTATGCCTTTTTTGCTACTTTTGTTTTAAGTAGCTATCGAGAATATTTTGGATAAATTCATCCGCGATTCCCTTCGTTGGGGAGGACGGATTTTTTTCTTTTTCAGAGTTCTTATCCTCGGATTCTTTTTTCGTGGACTCGTGAGAATCAGGTGTGGAACCGCCAAAGACTTTGCTGAAATTCGATAGGTCCTTTAAAAACGAGAGCATCTGTTCGGAGTCTTTGAGTTTTGTCATAATCGGTTTTACGCTTTCGGCGAAATCGGGGTTTTGCGACAGGTAATACAGTAACACCAAAATCAAAATTTCCATATTGTAGTATATGCGAAGAAGTACCGTAAATTTTCCATGTGGAATACAATATATTATCCAAAAAATTTAGGAGGGCCTATGCGAAGCTTTAAAAACTACACGAAAGAGGCAAAAGGCGTAGAAAGCCAAAAGGACGATACAGTCGGGGCGGAGGAGCTGACGAGGCGAATTGCGAATGCTTACAATGGTCGTAGTAATAGCGATATGTTGAAAAGTATTCTTTTAGAAGCCGAAAAAAGTAAGCGCGCAGGTACGCTTTCCAATGAAGAAATCGAGGCTTTTTATCAAAGCTTTGCGCCAATGCTCGACAGCTCGCAAAGAAAGCGTCTGCGTCAAATCGTAGAGCGTTTGAAACAAATTTAATACAAATGAGGCTACCGTGTACGCGTTGAATACGATTAAGAGCCGCTAATTTCGTCTAAAGCTACAAGTAGACGGTCGATTTCACGCTCGGAATTAAAATGCGAGAAGGATACCCTAACAAGCCCGTCGTCCGCCGTTCCCAACGCGCTGTGCATCAAAGGCGCACAGTGTAAACCGCCGCGAACGGCAATATCGTATTTTGCGGAAAGCAACTCCGCCAAATGCTCCGATTGATAATCGCTATGCCGAAGCGCGACGATACCGCAAGCGTTGGGGGTAGAAAAGACGGTATAATCGGGCAGCTTTTCCAAGCCTCGGATACAATAAGCGGTCAACATTAAAAGACGGCTTTGGATATGTTTCATTCGAAAGGCGAGATAGCGCGTTCCTTCCATAAGAGAGAGGATTGCGGGATAGGATAACGTGCCTGCCTCTAAACAGTCGGGGTAAAAATCAGGCATATCGAGGGATAGGCTGATAGAGCCTGTGCCACCGTGTAGGAGCGGCTTTGGCGTTGCTCGTTCAGAAAAAAGCAAAGCGCCGCTGCCTTGAATACCGTGCATGCCTTTATGACCGGCTACGGCAAGTAGGTCAATCCCGATTCGTCGCATGTTAACGTCGAGGTGACCGCAGGCTTGCGCACCGTCGCAAAGCAGCAAAACGTTGTTTGGAAGTACAGCGCGAATTTCTGCAATCGGCGGCGCTACGCCTGTGACGTTGGATGCGAGGGTGATGGCGACAAGCTTGGTATTCGGCTTTAAAAGTGCCTTTATCGATTCAGGTGAGATGTTTGCGGCGCCGTTTTTTGGATTTCCGACAAGCGGACAAACGTCATATTCGATAATTCCCTGTTTTCGGAGATATTCCAAAGGGCGCAGCACGGAATTATGCTCCATGCAAGTCGTAACGACGTGGTCGCCTGGCTCTAAAATTCCAAATAACGCGACGTTAAGAGCCTCCGTACAGTTTTTTGTAAAGGCGATTTGAGAAACACCGTAGCCGTCGAAGAAGTCGTTTAAAGTTTTTCGGCAGGCTTGTACCCGTTCGGCGCAAGACAAGGAGAGCTTGTGTCCGCTTCTACCGGGATTTGCGCAGGTTTTGATTGCGGCGGGGAGAACGTTTAATACGGGGTCGGGCTTTCTGCCGCCCGTTGCGGCGTTGTCGAAGTAAATCATGATAGCACCTCTTTTTTTACGTAATACATAAAATATAGTATTCCGAAAAGGAGGCACTTATGACATGATAATTTTGGCGGTGTTCCGTTCTCGGACGCATAGCCTGGACTATGCTGAACGTTTGCGCGGCTACGGGGTGGAAGCAAGTACGCTACCGACCCCAAAGGAAGCGCGTATTGGCTGTGGGCTTTGCGTGGCGTTTGACGAACGGTCGTTCGTTCGGGCGAGAGCAATTTTGAAAACGGGCAGATACTCTTCGTTTAAGGGGTTTTATAAAAAAGAATTTATCGGCGGTAGACTTTCCATAACTCCCTATGCGTGGTGAAAGGATAGGGGCAGGTATGCGTTGAAGTCGAAAAAGAAAAAAAATAAGAAGATGGATTAGAAAGCTTGCAAAGTTTTTATAAATATGATATACTAAGCGTACTATGAATAAGACGGATAAAGAAAAGACGCTTGCAGAGTTGGCGAGCCTATATCCCGACGCGAAGCCTGCGTTGCATTATACAACGCCTTACGAGCTGCTTGTGGCGGTGATATTATCGGCGCAGTGCACGGACGAACGGGTGAATATCGTAACGGAAAAATTATTTCGGGAATATTCTACCCCTGAAAAGATGATTACGCTCTCTCAAAAGGAATTAGAGGGATATATTTTTTCTTGCGGCTTTTACCGCATGAAAGCGGAGCATATTCTTTCAGCAACAAGGGATATTTTAGAGAAATTCAACGGAGAAGTTCCAAACACTATTGAAACGCTTATGACACTTGCAGGCGTGGGAAAAAAGACGGCGAACGTTGTGTACTCTGTGGCGTTTGGCGGCGATGCGATTGCGGTCGATACCCATGTTTTTCGGGTCAGCAATCGTTTGGGGCTGGCTAAGGGCAAGACACCGCTTGCGGTGGAGGAAGGACTTTGTAAGGCGATTCCGAAAAGCGAGTGGTCGAAAGCGCATCATTATCTTATTTACCATGGGCGCAGAGTATGCCATTCCCAAAGACCTGATTGCGAAAACTGTACGTTGGCGGCGCTTTGCGATACGAACAGGAGAAAGAAATAAAAGATACGGAATAAAACCTCCCGTTTTGCCTATACTTTGGTAAAACGGGAGGTTTATTTATGGAGAAAAAAGGCTTAGAGCCAAGCGAGGAAAGGACGGTTTTGTTCGCACTTGCAAGGATAGAAAATTTGGCGGAGAAAAAGACGAAAATCTATTCCAGACTTTTGACGGAGCCTGCTTTAGCAAAGGAAATGGAGCGGCTCTCGCTCAGCCATGAAAAGCGTAAAAACGCATTGCTTGCTATGGCAGGGATAAAAACGGAAAAAGAAGCAAAGAACAAGGGCATGGACGCGTTGAAAGAGAAGGAGGGGGAAGAATGAAGCTTGAAAAAAGGGAGATTACTTTAAACGAAGCGGATAGCTTACAGGATACGTTATATATAGCAAAAAGCTTGCTTTCAGCGTATACGGAGCACTTGGCGGAGGTGGACAGGAAAGAAACGGCAGAGCTGCTTGTTCGGCATATAAAAGAGACCGCGGAAGAGCTTGTTTTTATTGCCGCGATTCAAAAAAAGCAATCGAACAAAAATATGTAACGAATTATCAATATATTTTTATGCATAACCTTGACAAAACTTTTTCATTGTTGTATAATGTTATTACTATAACAAAAACGGCGTTTTAATAGCGTCAAAGAGGTTTTACCAATGGAAAAGAAAACAGGAAAGATTAAAGGCTTTTTCGGTGAATTTAAAAAATTCATCACGCGCGGAAACGTACTCGACATGGCTGTCGGCGTTATCGTTGGCGGTGCGTTTACGGGCATTGTCAACGGACTTAGCAACTTTGTTTTAAAACCCATTATCAACTGGCTGATCGCCTTGATTCTCGGGGCAGAGGGCTTGAGCGATATCGTTACCTTCCTTCCCAACGGCAGAGTTTATAAGGACGTCTTGAACGACGCTGGCGCAGTCATCGGTAAGGAAATTGATATGGCGGCTTCCTTCTATATCGATTGGGGCTCGTTCATTAGCGCGATCATCAATTTCTTGATTATTGCATTCGTGCTGTTTATGATTGTTCGTACCATGAATAAAATTGCGGCTGCAAAAGAAAGACTTGCGGACGGAATCGACCTCGATGAAAAGAAAGAAGTACGTAAGATTCGCAGAGAAGAAAGAGTAAGCAAGAGAGTAGCGATGAGAATCTATCAGGCGCGCGTAGAAGAAATGAAGGCGCAAAAGGCTGAGGCGGATCGTATCGCAGCGGAAAAAGCGGCAGAGGAAGCAGCGGCAGCGGCTGCGGCGGCGGAAGAAAAGGCTATGGCGAACACCAGATTGCTTGAAGAAATCCGCGACCTTTTAAAAAACAAGTAAAAACGAATAATTTATAACAAGGCTTTTACGCTCCGTGACGAAAAATCGTTTGACATTTTCGTGCGGAGCGTATATAATATAGTAGATAATTTTATAAAGGCGAGGAAAAAGCAGGCGTTTTTCACCGTCCCTTTTAACAGAGAACGTATCCGTAGGCTGAAAGATACGAAAAGGGCGAAAGATTGCCATTTCACTTTGGAGCCGTCTCTTTGAGCCTATTTAGGGGTAGGGGAGACCGTAATCGGCGCGGCGTAACGGCGCAAAAGAAGGCATGAGAAATCATGTGAATGCAGGTGGTACAGCGGAGTGATTCGCCCTGCGCGTTTTCAAAAACGCGCAGGGCGTTTTTTATTATCAAAAACGTCAATCAAACGAAATTGATTCGGAGGCAGATATGAAAGAAAAAATTGAAAGCTTGCGCAAGGAGATAGAATCCTTAATCGCAACGACGGAAACAGGCAGAGGGCTCTATGAGGTCAAGGTGAAATTCCAGACCGAGCTCAAAGGCATTATGAGCGGCATGAAGGATCTTCCCAAGGAAGAACGCCCGACGTTTGGTAAGGTCGTCAACGAGTTCAAACAGAGCATGGAAGAACAGTTCGAGGCGCGTGCGGTCATCGTTCGTAAAATGGAGCTTGAAAAGCAGTATGAAAAAGAACGTATCGACATCACAATGCCTGGTAAAACGTATAAGGCAGGGGCGCTGCATCCCATTACGCTTGTTAAAAACGAGCTCATCGATATTTTCTCGGGAATGGGCTTTAAGGTATTCGAGGGCCCTGAAATCGAGACCGATTATTATAATTTCACGGCGTTGAATACCCCTAAGGATCACCCTGCGCGTGATATGCAGGATACCTTCTATTTGGCGGAGAATTTATTGCTTCGCACGCAGACCTCGGCGGGTCAAATTCGTGTTATGGAAAAGCAGTCGCCGCCCATTAAAATCCTTTCTCCGGGCAGAGTATTCCGTTCGGACGACGACGCGACCCATTCGCCCATGTTCCATCAAATGGAGGGCTTGGTTGTAGACAAGGGAATCACACTTTGTGATTTGCAGGGCATGCTTGCAGAGTTTGCAAGAAAGATGTTCACGTCCTCGACGAAGGTGCGTTTGCGCCCGTCTTATTTCCCGTTCACGGAACCCAGCGTAGAGGTTGACCTTAGCTGTTCGGAATGCGGCGGTAAGGGCTGTCGGCTTTGCAAGGGCACGGGCTGGATTGAAGTCCTTGGCGCGGGCATGGTCAACCGCAGAGTTTTGGAAAATTGCGGCGTAGACCCCGATGAATACACGGGTTTTGCGTTCGGTATGGGTATTGAACGTATCGCAATGCTGAAATACGGCATCAACAACATCAAGACGTTGTTCGAAAACGACGTGCGCTTCTTGGAACAGTTTGAGGATTAAGGAGAAAAACAATGAAAGCACCTTTCAGTTGGTTAAAAGATTACGTAGATATAGATATTACCGCGCAGGAGCTTGCGGATAAGCTGTTCTCCTGCGGTTTTGAAGTAGAAGAGCTCATTTACCTCGGAGAGAAGGTAAACCGCGTTGTCGTTGGCGAAGTCAAGGCGTTGACGCCGCACCCCGACAGCGACCACATGCAAATTTGCGTTGTGGATTGCGGTGAGGAATACGGTAGAGAATTGCAAATCGTAACGGGTGCGCCCAACGTATACGTGGGCATGAAAACGCCCTGCGCGCTCGACGGTTCGACGGTCGTGGAAAGCAACCCTGCCATGCTTGAAAAGAACCCCGACGGCATTAAAAAGATTAAAAAAGGCAAGCTTCGCGGCGTAGAATCCTTCGGTATGCTTTGTTCTGGCGAGGAGCTCGGTATCAACGACGATTATTATCCTGGGGCAGAGGTCAACGGTTTGCTTGATCTTGCAAAGGACGCACCCGTGGGCGAGGATATCAAGAAAATTGTCGGGCTTGACGATTGGATTTTCGACATTTCGGTAACGGCAAACCGTCCCGACTGTCAATGTGTTTTGGGTATCGCGCGCGAAGTGGCGGCAGTACTCAATAAGCCGTTCAAGGCACCCGACGTTTCCTATACGGTGCATAAAACGAACGCCGCGCCCGTAACGGTTGAGGTGCAGGCTCCCGAGCTTTGCCCCAGATACGTAGGGCATTACGTGGAGAATATCGTAGGAGGCGAAACGCCTGCTTGGATGAGAAAGCGTTTGGCTGTGTCGGGTATTCGTTCGATTTCTCCGATTGTAGACATTACCAATTTCGTGCTTCTTGAAATGGGACAGCCCATGCACGCCTTCGATGCGGACGATATCGGCGGTAGAAAAATCATCGTGCGCCGTGCGGAAAATGGTGAAAAGATTGTTACGCTCGATGAAAAGGAATTTACGTTAAACAGCGAGAATTTGGTGATTTGCGACGGTACGAAGCCGGTTGCGCTCGCAGGTATTATGGGCGGCTTGAACAGTGAAATCAAGTCCACGACGAAAAACGTATTCTTTGAATCTGCAAAATTCGCAAGAGATAACGTAAGAAAGACCTCTCGTGCGCTCGGTCAGTCCTCTGATTCCTCCTCCCGTTTTGAAAAAGGGGTGGACGCATACACCAACGCGTACGGTATGGACAGAGCCTTGCATCTTATCGAAGAACTTGGTTGCGGCAGAGTGACCGACCTTTGTCAGGACGTTTGCGCGGCGGATTTGACTCCGCGTATGATGACGGCGAGCGTTTCGAAAATCAACGCGCTTTTGGGTATCGAGGTTCCCGAAACGGAAATCCTTTCGATTTTAACGCGATTAAACTTCAAGCCCGTGATTAATGGCGATACGCTGACGGTGGAAATTCCTGGATACCGCGACGACGTAGACGGATATCCCGACCTTGCGGAAGAGGTTATCCGTATGTACGGTTACGAGCATATTATTCCTACGTTCTTGGACAGCGCAAGCGTAACGGGCGGCGGTTTGGATACGAAACAGAAACAGGAAATGCACCTCAAAAATCTTTTGCGTGTACAGGGCTATTCGGAAGCGTATAACTATTCCTTCTATTCCCCGAAAGATTTTGAGCTGATGAAGCTTCCCGAGGACGCAGCGGAAAGAAATGCAGTCCGCATTCTCAATCCTATCAGTGAGGAATTATCTGTAATGCGTACCTTCCTTGCACCGTCGATGCTTATGAATGCAGTTCGAAATATTCGCCGTGGTAACGACGTTGGCAGGGAATTTGAGATTGCAAACGTATACTATCCCAACGCAGCGGGTGAACAGCCTATCGAAAAGAAACGCCTTGTGCTTGGCGTATGGGGCGGCGACCACGATTTCTTCGATTTGAAGGGCGCGGTAGAACGTATTGGCGAGATTTGTCACTTGACGTTTAAGTACGAGCGCGCGGAAAAATCCTATCTTCATCCCGGCGTTTCCGCAGTAGTGCTTTTGGATAAAAAAGAGGTGGGATGTATCGGTGAACTCGACCCTGCTATCGCGCTTTCGCTCGGTTTGGATAAAAAAGTAT
>JAFUMY010000019.1 GCA_017482415.1 Clostridia bacterium | reverse complement strand
AACCAAAGCCTTTTTCTTTTTTCGCTCTTTTTATAGAATAGACAGATACCTGCCCCCCTCGTCGGGCAAAACCGTCCAAATCCGCTTTCCCTTGTTTTCGGGCTCCTTTGCAAGCTTGACTGCCGCCGCAACCGCCGCGCCCGAAGAAATACCAACGAACAATCCGTCCGTCTTTTGAAGGGTTCTCGCCATAGAAAATGCCTCTTCGTCGCTAACGGTAATCACCCTATCGTAAACACTGCAATCCAACACACTGGGGATAAAATTCGCCCCAATACCTTGAATGCCGTGCGCGCCTGCCTTGCCTTCCGACAACAGCGGAGAAGCCGACGGCTCTATCGCTATAATTTGGATATTCGGATTTTGTTCCTTCAAATACCGACCAATCCCCGTCAACGTGCCGCCCGTGCCTACGCAAGCTGCAAAAATATCGATTTTCCCGTCCGCCTGCGCCCAAATTTCACGCGCAGTCGTGCGGTAATGCACCTCCGCGCAGACAGGATTATTAAACTGGTCGGCAAGAATGGAATTCTCCGTTTTCTGCAAGAGCTCGTTTGCCTTTTCCACCGCGCCCGACATACCTTTCTTGCCGTCCGTCAAAACGACCTCACCGCCGCAATCGGCAATCATTTTCCTGCGTTCCACGGACATCGTATCAGGCATGACTATCACCGCCTTATACCCTCGCGCCGCCGCAACGAGCGCAAGCCCGATACCCGTGTTACCCGAAGTCGCTTCGATGACGCATCCACCCTTTTTCAGCTTTCCCAAACGCTCCGCCTCGTCGATAATCGCCTGCGCAACGCGGTCTTTAATCGAGCCGCCAACGTTCTCCTGCTCGCATTTCACAAAAATATCAGCCTCAAAGGCAAGCGATGTCTTCAACCCCGTCAACACACGATAGGACGTTTTTCCGATTTTATCCTCGGAAAATTTCGGACGGCTGACCCTTGCCAAAAGCTCCAACGGCTTATCTATACATACGCTCGCACCGTTTCTACGCAAAAACGGCTCCTCACGAAATCCCCAAGTAACGGCAATACAGTCCACACCGGCATTTTTTGCCGTTTGAATATCCACGTCGGAATCCCCGACGTAAACCGTCGTTTTCGGGTCTGCCCCCAACCGTTCCATAACGGCAAGCAGCGCGTCGGGCGCAGGTTTTTTTCGAATCCCCGCGCTTTCGTTTTCCCCAATCGATTCCAGCAAAAGCTCGTCAAAATACGCTTTCGAGAGCTTTTTCACCGCAAAATCCGCTTTATTCGACAAGACGGCGGTACGTATTCCCCGACGCTTTAATTCCGACAGCAAAAGCAGGATTCCGTCGTAGGCTTGCGTCTTATCCGCGCAATGCACTCCGTAATAGCGTTTGAACTCGTCTAAAACCTCTTCAAAGCGTTCAACCCTTTTACCGATTGCGCGTTCCATAAGCAAGCGAATCCCATTCCCGACAAACGAGCGCACCTCGTCGCGGCTACGCAAAGGATATCCAAACGCCGACAGCGCGGCATTGACCGCCGCCGTCAAATCGTCCAACGTATCGAGTAGCGTTCCGTCTAAATCAAATACAACCGTTTCGTACATGGTATGCCCATTTGCCATTTTTTTGCCTCATTCTCCCTAAATTATAAAACCGATTTAATCGCCTGTACAGCCTCTGCGCGGTTCTCGCTTTTCGTCTTTTCATAGATAGACGAAACGTAATTTCTCGTCGTGCCTTCACTAAGGCGCAGCGCCGCTGAGATTTGGCGATTGGTAAAGCCCTCGTACATCATCAGTGCAATTTCCACCTCGCGGTCGGAAAGCGAAAAGGCGCGCATGAGCTTGATTTCACGGTCCGCCGCCACGTGCTTAGCCGCATCCGCGATACGCCGCGCAATTTTTGCAGGCAGAATCGTGTCTCCTTCGTATGCGTTCTTTACCGCATCGATGAGGGCATTGCCGCCGATATCTTTTAATAAGTAGCCGCTTGCGCCGTTGTTGATTGCACTTAAAATATAATCACTATCGTCAAAGGTCGTCAAGATCAGCACTTTGACTTTTGGATATTCTCCTTTAATACGGCTCGTTGCCACCACGCCGTTCATGTTCGGCATACGGATATCGAGCAACACGACGTCGGGCGTAAGCTCTGCGATTCTATCAAGCGCCTCAAAGCCGTCCGCCGCCGTTCCGACGAACTCCAACCCCTCGTCCGTTCGAAGCACCTCGCCAATTTCTTCAGCAAGGTCCAGTTGATCGTCTACCACCAAAACTCTAATCTTTTTCGTTTCCATCCTTATTCCTCCATATCCGCAGGCATAATCAGCAAGATTTCAAAACCCTCTTCGGGCTCGGAATGGAAGCTGATTTCCCCGCCAAGCGATTTCGCGCGATCGCGCATTGTCGTCAAACCAAAGCCCGTCTGCAAGGTTTCGATAGGCAAGCCTTTTCCGTTGTCTGATAAAAAGAATCGAATCGTATTCTCTTGGCGTTTCAATTCAAACCAAAACGCCGTTGCGCCGCCGTGGCGTAAACCGTTGGATATCCCCTCCTTCAAGGTATTGCAAAGGAAACGGTATTTTGCAGACGAAATTTCTTCGATTTCGTCGATATCCGAACGGATTTTGATTCCCGTACCGTCGGTGGAATCGTGTAGGATATCCTCCAACGCCGATTTCAGCGTAACGCTTGCCTCAAAGCCCGAAAGCAAATGCACGCTATCTCGAAGCTCTTCCAAGGCATGCTTTGCCTGCAAATTTGCCGCAATGATTTTTTGTTTCGCTTCTTCAGGCTGCTGCTCAATCAAACGCTTTGCAGACTCCGTCTGCATAATAACCGTAGTCAAGGAATGTCCTGCCGTGTCGTGGATATCCTTAGCGATACGTTGCCGTTCTTCCAACGCCGTCACCTCAGCCACGACCGCATACGCCTTTTCAAGCTCCTTTTTACTTTCCGCCAGCTCGTCCAAAGCGTCGTTTAAACGCAAATACTGTCGATAAAAAGCAAGTGCTATCTGCACGACAAAAAAATGTATAAACAGCGCAAGGATTGACCCAAACGTTTCTCGAAAAATTTCCAACACGTTCAAGCTCTCATGCAACTGAAAATACCCCTGTAACCAACATCCTGCGATATACACAGGCACTGCTACCGCCCACATGAACGCCGAGGGTTTTAACCGTTCCGTGCTCATATAGAACTGCGTCAATACGAGCATATAGATGAGCATGGGCGAAGTCCCCGTAGAAAAGAACAGGAATCCGCAAGCCGCAAACGCGTCGATGACGTAAAATACAATCCGCTTCTTTTCGTCCTTTACGGCAAATAGATTCAACGCCTCCGAGGTCGTCAATACCCCTTCGAGCGCAAGCAAGGCAATTAGCCATTTCCAACCGCCGTTCCTCTGAAAATCAACGATATGTTGCCAAATGAGGAACAATTCCACCACAATCAAGACGATGAATAGCAGCCATTTCCCGAAAAAGAGGAATTGCTGTTCGTTGCGGAAGTCGTATTTCCCGAACAAGCGCACGAAATAGGCACGGATTCGGTTTTCCTCACCCTTTTCTATGCGTTTTTTGCTTTTCTTCTTTTCAGAATTCATACGCTTACTTCCTTTCAAATAAATTACTCGATGAATATTTTTGAGAAATGTTTTGAAGATCGCCGTTCAAATAATAGCTATACATGCCGTTCGGGGCATAAATGATATGGTCGCAAAGCAACAGGTTATGCATACTGCAAAGCATTTGCAGCTTCGCCGTCATCTGATCGTCCTCTTGAGAAACGTTTGCCGAGCCGTTTGGATGATTATGTACCATGACAACGCCCGACGCGCCCTCCGTTGACAAAAACGCCAACAGCTCGCTTGAAGAAAGCTGCACACTATCGATACTCTGCGTAGAAAAACGCTTAGAGGCGAGTATGCGAGATTCCCCGTCTAAAAGATAGAGCTCGGCTACCTCCACACCAACATTTTGATAAGTTTCTTTTACAAACGGTAAAAAGCTAACGGTATCGAAGCGACCGTAGTAACGAAGCTTTTGTTTGCGGTCCTCGTCGATACGAGCATAAATTTTACCAAGTGAGACCAAAAATCCAGCAACGCTCTCCCCAACGCCCTTTACCGCACATAACTCCTTAAACGGTGCGTTCAGCACCTCCCAAAAGGAACCGAACTGCGCCAGTAAACGGTGGGCAAGCTCGTTGGTGTTCTGTCTTGGTACCGCCGTAAATAGAACAATTTCCAACAATTCGTGGTCGGCAAGCGCCGAGGAATCAAGCTTATTTCGAATGCGGCTTCTGTGTCCTTCGTGCATAATATTCCCTCATATCCTACTTTTGTATATCTGTATTGTAACACACTTCTTATAAAATGTCAAAGGAGCGTTCTGAAAAAAATTATTTTTTTCAGGAAACGCCTCTATTTTGTTTACGAAAGCCTAAAAAATGTGTATAATAATAGTATATCTGCACAATCTTTGCAGAGTAAACCAATAAAAATGCGCAAGGACGGAATGTATATGAACAGTATCATGGAAAAATATTTTGACGGTATCGTAGATTCGACGGTGGAAATTTTGAAATTCGATTCCTCTTTAAAGCCTGCCGACGGGGACTATCCTTTTGGGAAAGAAACGGCGGATTGCCTTGCGTTTTTCCTTTCGCTTGCCGAAAGCATGGGCTTTGAAACCCACAATTACGACAACTACGTAGGCGAAGTCGTGTTCGGTACGGGCAAAGAATTTGCTATTCTTGCCCACCTTGACGTCGTACCTGCCGGCAACGGTTGGAAATATCCCCCTTTTGGCGGCGTAATCAACGACGAGCCCTCCGACGGCGGCGTGCTTGGCACTAAAATTTGGGGGCGCGGCGCGATGGACGATAAAACCCCTGCCATCGTTTGTCTGTATGCTTTGAAAGCGTTAAAGGACGAGGGATTCGTTCCGTCCAGAAAAATCAAGCTCATCGTCGGTTGCAACGAGGAAGCAGGCTGGAAATGTATCGAGCACTATAATCAAGTTGCAGTAATGCCCGAAGAGGGCTTCACTCCCGATGCAAACTTCCCCGTAATCTATGCGGAAAAAGGTATCCTGCATTTCACAATGTCTTTCCCTATAAACGAGGCACCCATGTCTCAATTGAAGGCAGGTGAACGCGTGAATATGGTAGCCGATCTTGCCACGGCAATTTTGACCCGTAAAGCAGGCGGTAAACTCGTCGGATACGAAAACCCGATTGCAGGCACCCACCTTTCCTACGACAACACCACGAACATTCTTCGCGTAGACGGTAAATCCGCGCACGGCTCTACGCCAGAGCTCGGCGCGAATGCTTTACAGGCATTGCTTGCTTTCCTTGGCTCTTTCCATGCCGACTGTAAAAAAGCCTACGACGTACTCTTTAACGACGTAGTCGGGTTAAAAGCTCTTGCCGACGAAACGGGAAAACTGACCATGTCGCCCGACGTAGCGGAATTTAAAGACGGTGTTTTGAAAATCACGACGGATATTCGTTTCCCTGCAACCCTCGCCTTGGAAACGGTTACCGCGAAGCTCGACGAAATGGGCGTAGAATACACGATTGATAACTATCAAGCCCCTCTCTACAACAATCCCAACGGCAGCTTAATCTCCACCTTAATCGAGGTTTATAACTCGGTAACAGGCAAGGACGAAGTTCCCATTGCAATCGGTGGCGGTACTTACGCGCGCGCTTTGAAATGCGGTTGCGCCTTCGGACCTGAAATCTGTGGTGAGGAAGCAACCATACACCAAGCCAACGAATACGTAACCTTTGAGCGTATCCGCTTGATGAGTGAAGTATACTATGCTGCAATCAAGGCGGTTTGCTCGATTGAAGCAAAGGAAACGGAAGCGAATACGCGCACACGTATCGCAACCGTGATTAGGGGCTACCGCAAAATTGAACCCATAGATGAAACCGCGATTGCCGAAGAGGTGGAAGAAACGGTAGAAGAATCCGCAGCTGACAATAACGGCATTAAGCTTGGAAACGCAACGATTGGTTTCCGCAAAAAATAATTCCAAAAAACAATCCTCCCCTTCGGGCTTTCGCCCGAAGGGGATTTTCATTATATAGCCAACAACCGCAAGCGCCAGTTCTCGATTGGTGATTGTATAAAAAGATATACGGTCCGCAGCTCGCGGACCGTATACCTTAGTGAGAGAATATGAAAAAAGTTTTTCGTATAGTCGCTTTTTCGGAGAGAACCTTTCCCGATCCTTTTTGTCCGACGTCCACCAAACCAACCCGGCTACGCCTATATCACAAAAAGCCTTTCGCTTCTCTATTTTACAATTTTATTCCTTATTTGTGAAAGTTTTGTGAAAGATATGTGATAATACAATGAAAACATATAATATTTTCACTTTTTGTTCTTTCTTAACAGTATTTTTTTAATATTTGTTTCTTTTTTACGGTTTGATATCATTTATGTCGTAAATTAAGCCATAAAGGCAGCAAATAAAGCCGTTGCTACACGCAGCCCGTCTGCTGCCGCGGAAGTGATTCCGCCTGCATACCCAGCCCCTTCGCCGCAGGGATATAAGCCTTTGACGGAAACGGATTGCAAATCCTCCTCGCGCTCGATACGCACGGGAGAGCTTGTACGGCTTTCCACAGCCGTCAAAATTCCGTCGGGCGAAGCAAAGCCTTTTAACCGCTTATCCATATCTATTATTGAAAGCTTTAACGCCTCAACCACAGGCGCAGGCAACACCGTGCGAAGATCGGCAAAGGACGTGCCTACCGCATAGGTCGGCAAAACCTCGCCAAATCGCGAGCTTTCTTTGTCCTTTAAAAAGTCCCCGATAAGCTGCACGGGCGCAGCGTAATTGCTACCGCCTGCAAAATATGCAGCGCGCTCTAACCGTCTTTGGAACTCAATCCCTGCTAAGGGCGAATCGCCTGCAAAATCCGCGCGAGTGACCTGTGCAATCAGTGCGCTGTTCGCATTTCGACCGTCGCGCGCGTAATTGCTCATACCGTTGGTAACAACGCCGCCCGCCTCGCTCGTCGCAGGCATAACGTAACCGCCCGGACACATGCAAAAGGTGAACGTAGCACGCTCGGATGCGTGCGAAACAAGCTTATAATCTGCCGCTGGAAGCTGCGTGTATGCCTTGCCGTATTGCGCCATGCCGATACTCGATTGTAAGTGCTCGATACGCACCCCCACAGCAAAATCCTTTTGCCGCATCAGTACTCCTTTCTTATCAAGCATTTCAAAGGTATCTCGTGCACTGTGTCCGATTGCTAAAACTATGGCAGAAACAGGAAACGAGGCTACCGTGTCCGCGTTCAAATCGCGGAGCAGGGCTTCTTTTACCTGACCGTTTTGTATTTTTATATCTTCGAGCAGTGTGTTGAACAGCACCTTACCGCCCTGCGCAAGGATATATTCGCGCATGTTTTTTACAACCGTTTTTAACTTATCGCTGCCGATATGCGGTTTCGCAAGCCATAAAATCTCTTGCGGCGCGCCGAAGCGCACGAACAGCTCTAAAACCTCTCTGTTTAATGCGCTATGCGTTTGCGTATTCAATTTTCCGTCCGAAAAAGTACCTGCGCCCCCCTCACCAAACTGTACGTTGACGTTGGGATTTAAAAGACGCGTTGCCGTAAAATGGTCAATGGCGCGTTCGCGCTCCTCCACCTTACCCCCTCTTTCTACAACCACAGGTAAAATCCCGTGATCGAGCAAGCGAATGGCACAAAACAGCCCTGCTGGGCCGCTGCCGACTACCAGCACGGGCTCACTCGGTTTCTTGTAATCGGGTAAGCGCTCGAAGACGCGTTCCTTTTTCTCTATCGGCGTTTTCGAGCATTCGACGGTATAGACGTAGCGGATATTTCCCTTATCCCTTGCGTCCAACGATTTTTTGCGAATCGCAAAATATTTCGCCCTGCCGCCAAGCCGTTTTTCCGCGATTGCAAGCAGCTCTTTTTCGTCCCTGCCGACAGGTAATTTGATATCAGAAATTGTCAATAAACTCATACCTGCCCCTTATCTTTCGTTGTTCAAGGCGTCAGCCACCAGCATGGCAGAGGAATATGCCCACTGCAAGTTAAAGCCCCCGCACTGCCCGTCTACGTCGAGAATCTCACCCGTGAAATACAAGCCCTTTGCAAAACGGCTCTCTAAATCCTCCGTCGTTTCTGAAAGCGGAATCCCCCCTTTCGTCACCTGTGCGTAATCAAAGCCAAGACTACCCTTCAGCTCCAAGGGAAATGCCTTAACAAGTGCCGCCGCACGCTGTAAATCCCCTTCCGCACGTTTCATGACCGCACGCCCAACTTGATTGTTCACAATCCCAAATAAGAGCTCCGATTTTGGGAGCTTTGGAAAGGCTGCCTGCTTTTGACGTAATGCGGAAAGCACGTCCGCTTCCGTAACGTTCGGTAAAAAGTCCAAGGTAGCGCTTACTTTGCCTGAGGGAATTTGCTCGGCGATAAACGCGGAAGCACGGAATACCGCATCCCCCGATATACCGTAATCGGTGAAAATGACGTCGCCCGTAAACTCTACGCGCTCGCCGCCCGAAATTATCACCGTCAATTTTCCGTCGTTGACGCGAATCCCTTTCAAGGTTTTTGTATATGTCGTGTCCGTTTTAAGCTGCACAAGCGAGGGATAGAGCGGCGTTACCGAGTGCCCAAGCCCTGTCGCCAGCGCATACGCACTACCGTCCGTACCAAAGTTCTTCGCTGCCTTTCCGCCCGCGCAAAGTACCACCCTTTTCGCAAAAATCCTCTCCGATTCTCCGTCCGCGCTTTTTACAGTCAAAATAAAGCCGCCTTGCGCTTGTTCAAGCGCAGTCACAAGCGTACTAAGCCGCACGTCCACTCCTCGATTCTCCACGCAAAAACGCAGCGCATCCGTGATAGCAGACGCCTGCTTGCTCGCAGGATACACCCTGCCTCGTTCGTCTGCGGATAAGACCACGCCCAAAGCAGCGAAATATGTGCGCAGGGCTTCGCCGTCATAGCGGCGTACAATCTCTGAGGCGCGTTTTGCACCCGAAGCCTCTATGGAGAAATACCGCGCGGAGGTTACCGCGAGGTTGGTAATATTCCCTTGACCGTTGCCAGTCGCCGAGAGCTTTCTGCCGAGTCGTTCACCCCGCTCGAAAAGCCGTGTTTTTCCGTCCGCTGATAAAGCGGTGGCGAGAAAGAGCCCCGAAGCTCCTCCCCCGATAATTGCTGTCGTAATTCGTTCCATAATTCCATTGTACTCTATTTCTTTGTATTTGTCAATTTTTTTAGAAAATCGACGAAAATTTTCCCTATACGTATATTGACTTTTTTTTGAAATTATATTAAAATATACATACTGAACCTTAGATAAAATCCAAAACAAGGAGTGAGTAGCTATGAAATTCATAAATGCCGTCATCGATTATGCGAAAGCGAACACCTTTCACGCCGCTTTTCTAATTGCATTGACGCTGTCGATTGTAATTCTTATTATCGTAATCGCTTGCTTATCCAAAAAATATGCAAAAGCGAAAACCGCGCGGCTTTTAGCCGCAGCCCTCGAAGAGGAAAACAACGCCGACGACACCTCGATTGAAGAAAAGGAAACTGAGGCTGAATCCGTACCTGCCCCTATTGAATCAACGGAAAGTCTCAAAAAAGAAACGACCGCGCCGAAAAAGAAAGCCGAAGCGGAAATTAAAACAACCGTTAAACCGCTCGAAGGCTCGAAAAAATCGAATACCGTAAAATCCGCGACGAAAAAATCGTCCGCGAAAAAATCCAAGGAGGATAGTATGCTGTTAGACGAGCTGAAAGACGCTACGAGCAGACCGGATTTTTACGAAGAAGATGAAACGGATAAACAGGCAAAATATACTGGGAAATGGATTGTATGCCGTGTTGTTACCGACGATGAAAAAGACGAAGAAGAAATGTATTTCTTTGAACTGCACGCCTCCAACGGCGAAAAGCTGCTTTCGAGCGAAGAATATACCTCTTATAACGGCGCGCTGCGTGGGATTGAAACGCATAGAGCGAATATTTTGAAAAACAATTTCCGTATCACCGTATCGAAAAAAGGCGATTACATCTTCAAGCTTTTAAGCGGCAAAAACCAGCTCCTTTGCATGGGCGAGCATTATGCGACGAGAGCGCGTTGCGAAAGCGCAATCGAATCGGCAAAACGTTTTGCAAAAACAGCAATTTTGGACGAGAACGTACAATATCAGCTTGTTAAAGTTCCCAAAGAAGACGACCATTTCGAGCCCCTCCCCGACGGCTATAACGGTAAGTGGGTCATCGAAAGCAGCACCGCACCCGATGGCGAACAGGTATTCTATTTCGAGCTGTTTGCAAACAATGGTGAACGTTTATTATCCAGCGAGGAATACACCTCCTATATCGGTGCAGTCAACGGTATCCGCACTCATCAGACGAACATTGCCAAAGGCAATTTCCGCATCTCCCTCACAAAGCACGGCGATTATATTTACAAGCTTTTAAACGGTAACGGACAGCTTCTTTGCCTCGGTGAGCATTACAAAACCAAGCGCCGTTGTCAAAACGCAGTGGAATCGGTAAAGCGTTTTGCTTTAAACTCCCCTGTTTTAACGGATTCTAAACACACCGTTTAATCGGATAAAAATCGAGCGCGGACTCTTTCGAGTCCGCGTTTTTTTAATGGAATCTTATCTTGCGCCGCCACCGCCGCCGCCAAAGCCGCCGCCACCGAAGCCGCCGAAATGTGTACCGCCGCCAAAGCGACTAACTTTTCCGCCGCCCATAGCCGCCGTCTGTGCTTTCACCACGGCTTGGAGCATGCTATGCCGCATGCAACGAGAAATAATCAAATAATCGAATACCGTAAATTCCGTACCAGAATACCAAACGGGAGGCTGTAAAAGAATATTCTTGAACTTCTTTTCCCAAATATCGGTAACGCCAAGTACTTGCGCATAAGGCAAAATCTTATAATACAGCGACGGGCTGCTTTCCAGCATCACCTTAAGCTTATCCTCTTCCGTTACGACAATAAAGTCCTTGAATCCGAGGATTTCCCCTAAAACGGAAAGATACTTCTCCGTCCTCGAAAGTGCAGGCTGCGTAATCATGCAACAGCCAAACGACACGATACAAACGAGTAGCTTTTCAAAATCGGTCATGATAAATTTTGCAAAGCCAAATATGAATATTAGCGAAAAGACGATTGCAATAATCCATCTTGCAAGTCCCGTCCAACGCCATTTCCGCGCGCTCCACTTGTAACGGTAATTT
>JAFUMY010000018.1 GCA_017482415.1 Clostridia bacterium | reverse complement strand
GCGTATATGTAGTCTAGAAAGCAACGGAACGTTGCATCACGTCATGGGTCAAGGGGCGAAGCTCCTTGCAGATTTTTAAGACAGAGTCTTAAAGCCTCGATGGCAATCGCCGCCGCAAGGCGGTAACGGACTCCCAAAAGCAACCGCAGGTTGCGCACATAACGCCATAGGCGTTCTATCCGCCGCAAGGCGGTTTCGCCCCACTTAAAGCAACCATAGGTTGCGTGAAAAGAGCCGAGGAAAAATCCTCGGCTCTTCGTTTTAATTTCAGCCACAACGCGTTGCAAAGCAACGCAATTCACGCAAGCTTTGCTTGCAATTCACGGCGTAGCCAATTCACGCCGTAGGCAATTCACGCGCAGTAAGCGCCACGCTTACAGCGCTACGCTTCCGTCCTTGCACACCACTTCCGTCGCAGGCACGTTTTGCTTCCAACCACTATCCTTACTTATCGCATTCCACTCATTAACCGTACCATTAAACGTAATACTCGTCAAGCTACTGCATTCATAGAACGCACACGAGCCAATCGTGGTGACGCTGTCGCCAATTACGATGCTCGTTAAACTACTGCATTTATAAAATGCCCGCTTTCCAATCGTGATAACACTGTCGGGAATTTCTATACTCGTCAAGCTACTGCAATTCTCGAACGACTCCTGGTCAATCATGGTGACACTGTCGGGAATTTCTACACTCGTCAAGCTATTACAATTATAGAATGCATAGTTCTTGATTTCCGTTATTGTATCAGGAATCACCACTTTGGTTACAATCTCATCATTTAAATATAAATTCTTAGCATAACATAAAGGATTAGCCGAGGAATCGCCAAAAGATATATTACACCATGTCGCTATATCGCTAATATATACACTCGTCAAGCTTTCGCAATACCTGAACGCCCCAGAGCCAATCGTGGTTACACTGCTGGGAATGATTACGCTTGTTAGACTACTGCAACAATAAAACGCATATTCTTTAATTTCCGTTACACTTTCAGGAATTACCAATTCCGTTATTAGCTCGTTATTCAAATATAAATTCTTAGCATATTGTAAAGGATTTGTATCCATACCAACGCTTTGACCATAAAACAAAATATCGCACCACGCCGCTATATCCTTGATATATACGCCCGTCAAGCGTTCACAACTAGAAAATGCATTCATGGCAATAAATTTTACGCCTCTACCAATCACTATACTTTTCAAGTAAAAACAAGTACCGAATGCATGCGCTCCAATCGTGGTTACACTATCGGGAATTACTACTGTTTTTAATTTATAACAGCCACTAAACGCATTACTACGAATAAATTCTATGCCTTCCCCAATTTCTACACTTGTCAATGAGCTATACTCAAACGCATCCGCACCAATCTCAGTTACAGGTAAATCGTTATACGTTGCAGGGATAATCAAATCCGTATCTGTACAAGTGCCGATACCCGTTACTGAATAGGACAGCTCGTCTGCATTTAACGTAAATTCCAAGCCTTCACTCGGTATTTTTTCTTCCTCAACACTTGATGAATCGGAGGAAGAATCGTCATCGCCAGAAGAGCTTTCCATCACAGACGAGGTTTCTTCGTTTGAAGAGCTTTCTTCCTCAGACGAAGAACTCTCTACTACAAACGAGCTGTTCGCCGCAGAAGAATCCTCTTCCATAGACGAGCTTTTCTCTACCGAAGAAGTGCTGTTTTCGGCAGAACTTACCACGTTACTACTTTGCGAAAAAATAGGTTCCTTGGAGGAAGAGCTATCCTCTTCTTCACCACACCCAGCGAAACCGACCGCCATAGTACCAACACACGCTACGGATAAAAGCGCAAGTAAAAGGTTTTTGATTTTTTTCATAACTGCCTCCAAAAGTGGAATTACAAAATGTATTTTGTAAAGTATAACGTCATTGTAGCACTTTTTTAAGGGTTTGTCAATAGCTTGGGGAAAATAAAAACACGGCGGCTGCCGTGTTTTTGTGTTTATTTGGGGTGTTTTCACGCGGTGCGTGTTGAACGCTTCGTAGTCTTTTATTGTAATTCGGAAACGAATTTCTTGATTCGCGCAAGGCCTTCTTCGATATCCGCTTCGCTAAGCGAGTACGATAATCTTAAACAATCGTCCGCCCCAAACGAAACGCCAGGCACCGTCGCTACCTTTTCCGCTTCTAACAGCGCGTCCGCAAACTCAATCGAGTTCGTAATCGGCTTGCCTTGATAGCTCTTGCCATATAAACCGCCGACAACCAACATTACGTAAAACGCACCGTCGGGCTCTACCGCCTGCACACCGTCAATGCCTGCAATCAGCCCCAAAAGTTTCGCGCGTCTTTTATCAAACACCGATACCATGTCCGCGATCTCCGATTCGGGAGCGTTCAATGCTTCCATCGTCGCCCACTGGGAAATGGAGCTTGCGTTCGAGGTCGCGTGGCTTTGGAAAGAGTCGATTGCTTTCGCTACGTCTTTCGGCGCCGCTAAATACCCGATTCTCCAGCCTGTCATTGCATAGGTCTTGGAAACACCGTTGACCGTAATCGTCAAATCTTTCATTTTCTCGCTGCATTTTGCAATCGAGAACGGCTTTACGCCGTTATAGCAAAGCTTTTCGTAAATCTCGTCTGCGAGCACGAAAATCCCAGCTTCTTCACAGACCTTTGCAATCGCGCGTACCTCCGCTTCCCCATATACCGCACCCGTGGGATTAGAGGGGGAATTGAAAATCAGCATTTTCGTCTTGGGCGTAATCGCCGATTTTAAATCTTCCGCGGAGAACTTGTACTTGTTCTCTTTCTTGCAGCTTAAATATTTCGGCACGCCGCCGCAAACCTTTACGACTTCGGGATAGGTAAGCCAGTACGGCTCGGGAATAATAACCTCGTCACCCTCGTCCAAAAGCGCGTAGCAGGCATTGAAAATTGAATGCTTTGCACCGTTTGATACAATAATCTGCGAGGGCTCGTATTCAAGCCCGTTATCCTTTTTGAATTTTTCCGCAATCGCCTTTCTCAAAGGCAACAGCCCCGACGAGGGAGTGTATTTCGTCTGCCCTGCATCCAAAGCCGATTTTGCCGCTTCAATAATATGCTCGGGCGTGTTGAAATCGGGTTCACCGACCCCAAACGAAACTACGCTTTCCCCTGCTTGTTTCATCGCCTTTGCTTTCGCGGAAATCGCAAGCGTCAGCGAGGGGGATATCGTCGTCATTCTCTTTGCTACTCTGTTCGTCATCTGTAGTTCTCCGTTTCTTGTTTCTCTACTCGTTCTATTGTACTCATTTTTATAAAAGAATGCAACTTTTCACACGCCCTTTTTCATAAATTCCTGAAAAATAATCGATTTTTTTGTATTTTTACCATTCTGCAATTCAATTCTTCGATTATTACAATCAAGAAAACCGCTCCCTTTTAAGGAGCGGCGAAAAAGCCTTATTCGTCCTGCGCGGAAGCGAGCATTGCTTCTCTATCGGCGATGGCAAGCGCCTGCACCATGCTGTCGATATCCCCTGTCATAAAAGCGTCTAAGTTATACTGACTAAGCCCGATACGGTGGTCGGTAACACGGCTTTGCGGGAAATTGTAGGTACGGATACGCTCGCTACGGTCTCCGCTGCCAACCATACTGCGGCGGCTGTCCTCACGAGCTTTCGCGCTCTGACCGTTATAAAAATCATACACGCGCGAACGCAAGACCTTAAAGGCGCGTTCCTTGTTTTTAAGCTGCGATCTTTCGTCTTGGCAGGTGACCACAATCCCCGTCGGAAAATGGGTGATTCGTACCGCCGAAGCAACTTTATTGACGTTTTGACCGCCTGCACCGCCCGAATGGAAAATGTCGATACGGATATCCTTATCGTTGATTTCAACCTCGACCTCCTCCGCCTCGGGAAGCACGGCAACGGTCGCCGCCGAAGTGTGGATTCTGCCCTGTGTCTCGGTAGCAGGTACGCGTTGAACGCGATGAACGCCGCTTTCGTATTTCAGCATTTTATACGCGCCTGCGCCCGTTACGTTGTAGATTGCTTCCTTGACCCCGCCAAGCTCCGTAGCATTGATATCCATTTCCTCTACGCGGAGTCTATGCGCCGCACAATAGTTCAAATACATACGGCAAAGCTCCGCCGCAAACAGCGCCGCTTCTTCACCGCCCGTACCTGCGCGGACCTCTAAAATACAGCTTCTTTCGTCGTTTTTATCCTTGGGCAATAAGAGAATTTTCAATTCTTCCTTGATTGCCGCTAAACGCTCTTTACAAGCATAGCCTTCGTCCGTGAGCAGTTTACGCATTTCGAGGTCGGATTCCGACTCCGCCATTTCAAAAGCGTCCGTCATTTCCCTTTCGGTAGCGAGGTATTCCTCGTATTTCTCTACCGTTTCGGTGAGCTCGGATTGCTCCTTAGAATACTTCTGCCACGTACCCATGTCCGCAATCACGGCGGAATCGGCAAGCTCCTTGGATAAAAATTCGTAACGGTTTTTAATATCGTCGAGTTTTTTCAGCACAGTTTTGCTCCTTTCAAAATTACGCCCGAACAAAGCTTGTCGGGCGTAGTGTATATTACATCACGATTTTTACGTATCTATCCACGCCGTTGAAATCCTGTACGATCATGGAATAGGAATTGCCTTTGAAGAGTTTTACGACCTCCGCAGCCTCGCCTTCGCCGACCTCCATAATCAGCATACCGCCACTATTGAGGTGCTTGGAGGCGTTCGCCGCGATATTGCGGTAGAAATCCAAGCCGTCTGCGCCGCCGTCCAAAGCGAGCTTCGGCTCGTAATCCTTTACCTCACGTTGCAAATTTTTTATATCTGCCGAGGGGATATACGGAGGGTTGGAAACGATAATATCGAATCTGCCGCGAAGCCGTGTAAACAAATCGGATTGCACAAATAAAATATCCGCCTCGTTTGCTTCCGCGTTTTCTTTCGCAAGCTCCAATGCTTCAGCGCTGATATCCACCGCCGTCATCTTTACCTTGCGGTTGCTTCGTTCAAGCTCTTTATACGCCGCAATCGCAATCGCGCCGCTGCCTGTGCAAAGGTCGAGAATGCTATCCCCCTCGCTCGCTGCGCCGACAACCATCATCGCAAGCTCTTCCGTTTCAGGACGGGGAATGAGCACACGCTCGTCCACCTTAATTTTATAACCGCAGAAATCGGTGTCGCCGTAAATATACCAAAGCGGTCTACCCGTCAAACGCTCGTCGGCGATGCGGATAATCTCTTTCGCCTGCGAAACCTTTATGATACGCTCTTCGGTATTTACCGCGCTCTTGGGAATATCCATGGTCATGGCGAAAATCCATTCTGCGTCCTCTTCGTCGATTCCGTTGTCCGCAAAACGCTTTTTCGTGTTCTTCAAGAGTGCGCTCATCTTACCCGACGTTGCGAATACGCGTTCGGGAATCGTAGGGTCGGAATCCATTGCAAGCACCGTCTTAAAGGCAGTAATCGCGCATTCAATCATGCCGTCCTCCGGCTCACGCGTGGTCAAACGCTGTAAGAGCAAACCGGGGAATTTAAAGATTAAAAAGAATTTACTTCTCGTCTTGGAAAGCAGGCGCAACACCTCATAGGAAACACCGGCTACAACGGGGAGCATCAAAAGCTTGAATGCGAAACGGATTAAGCCGTCAAACTTCGTGCCCGTATACAACCACCCTGCCACGAAAACGTTGACGAGGGAGAATACGAGAATACTCACCACCATAACGATAAACAGAAAGGTCGTACCGCAACGGTCATGCACGCGCGAACAGCTACGGACGTTTTCCACCGTCAGCTCTTTCCCCTGCTCGTAGCAGGTAATCGTCTTATGCTCCGCGCCATGGCACATATATACGCGCTTTAACGACGGAATCAAGGCAATCAGTAATACGTATACGATAAAAATCAAAATACGTATACCGCCCTCTACGAGGTTGAACCAAAGCCCTTTAAGCCCCGTACTCGTCTTATCGAAAATACTCGTTGGAAGATAGCCTGTAATCCACTGCGGCAACGCGATAAAGATTACCATGGCAAGCAAGATTCCCAAAACGACCGAAAGGACGTTGAAAATACCGCCAAGGTCAATTTTATGCTTTTCTTGCAGCCATTTTTCCGCCTTTGTTTGCACCTCTTCATCGGGAACCGCCACGTCCGCACTGCGCATCAAGACGCGATTGCCGTCAATGAGCGAGGATACGAAATTGACCACCCCGCGAATAAAGGGCAGCTTGGAAAATTTACTGCGCTGTTCAGGGGGAGTCAGCCGTTCCGATTCAATTTGAATCACACCCTCGGGGTCACGAACGGCGGTTGCCATAGAGCGTTTGCCACGCATCATGACACCTTCCATTACCGCTTGACCGCCGATATAGGTGCATTGATAATTTTTCTTTTCTTTTTTCATAGTTTTTATCCGTACACGGCAAACGCCATGATTTCAATTTCAAAAGAAGAAGGCTTTAAGATGAACCATCTTAAAGCCTTACCGGGGTACCAATTAAAGACCGTATCTCTTTTTGAATTTATCGACACGTCCACCGGTATCAACCAACTTCTGCTTGCCCGTGAAGAACGGATGGCAATTGCTGCAAATATCCACTTTCAGAACTTCACAGTCTTTCGTCGTGCCGGTCTTGAAAGTAGCTCCACAAGCGCAAGTTACGGTTACTTCGTGATATTTGGGATGTATATCAGCCTTCATTATTTTCACCTCGCTGTTATTTTTCTTTTTATATGCTTTCCAATTATACCGCTTTTTTTTAGACTCGTCAACTGTTTTTGACTGCAATTTATAAAAAATAGTTGCAAATTTCACGAAAATGGTTTATACTGATTATATTGACGCAGGTATATGCGTATATGAAAGAACAATAAAGAGAGTTTTCCCATGAAGGTTTGGCAATTAGCATACCCCCACAACTTACAACACGTTACCGCACCCGACTTGAAGCTGTCCGAGGACAAAGTCAAGGTCAAAGTCACCAAGGCTTTACTCTCCGAATCGGACGTTGCCGTCTATTCTGGCGCACTGAAAGTAAAAGCTCCGTTTATCCCGGGGCGTTTTGCAATCGGTCAAGTAACGGAGGCGAATGCCGATTCCTTCATTAAAAAGGGCGAGCGCGTTTATCTTGCAGGCGTGACGGAGGACGAATGCGCCCCCGACGGCTTGCGTATCGCAGGCGAAACGACGGACGGCTTTTACCGTGATTTCGTGCTCGCGGGCGTAGACGACGTATATCCCCTGCCCTCTTCCGTTACCGACGAAGCGGCGTTCTTAATCGACGCAATCGCACTTGCGGAACACGTCATCGACGAAATGCACATCGATATCGGACAGCACGTAATCGTGCTCGGCGGCGGCTTGTACGGGAATATTCTTTGCCAAATTCTGATTTATCATAGAGCCGTTCCCATTTTCGCGGACAACAATCCCGAACGTCTTGCCCGCGCAAAACGCAGCGGTATCTATTACACCTTCCCCAACGACGATACCTTAAAATCGCGCGTTATGGAGGTCACGGGCGGTAACCTTGCCGACGGCGCGGTATATCTCGCTTTTGCGAACCGTTGCGAGCCGTCTGTATTATTCCCCCTCGTCAAACGCGACGCGTACGTTTCTTTTTGCTCCCTTTCGGGCAAGAGCCTGCACGTAAATCTCGAACACGCCTTGAAGAATAATATCACCATCAAGGGCATTACGGAAAGCCGTGAGTTCGTTTCCACCGCAATCAACCTTTTGGCAAACAAAGCGGTGAACTTCTCCGAATTCCCCTTCCGCAGCTCCCGCGAGGAAGAATTGCCAGCGCTCATGGAAAAATACGCAAACCTCTACGAGAGCAACGCATACCTTCCCGAACAATTCGATATTTTGAAATTCATTTTCTGATTTTGGAGACTCCTCTATGAAATATATCATCGCATCGGATATCCACGGCTCCGCTTATTGGTGTAACGAGCTACTCTCCGTTTTCGAAAACGAGGGCGCGGATAAACTGATTTTACTTGGCGATCTTTTATACCACGGCCCAAGAAACGATTTTCCCGACGACTACGCGCCTAAAAAGGTGTTCGCCGCACTCAACGCAATCAAGGAAAAAATCCTCTGCGTTCGTGGGAACTGCGACAGCGAAGTCGACCAGATGGTTTTGGAATTCCCCATTCTCGCCGATTACGCGCTGTTGACCGTAGGCGGTAAAACTCTTTTCTTAACGCACGGGCATCTGTTCAACAAGGACATGCCCCCTCTGCTTCAAGAAAACGACCTGCTTTTTAACGGGCATTTCCACAGCCCCTGCTGCGAAAAAACAGCGCAGGGCTTCGTGTACGTAAACTGCGGCTCGGTATCCCTTCCAAAAGAGGGCACTCCGCACTCGTATATCCTTCTCGACGACAACGTATTGTATTTAAAAGACCTCGAAACAGGCGGCATTTTCGACTGTTACGAGCTGTAATTTGATAGAAAAATCCACTCGCAAAAAAAACAGCGAGTGGATTTTTCATTATTTCTTCTCTTTTACAAGCGCTCTGTATTCGCTCAAGCCATTACAGTTATAACGTTTGAAAAATTTATTCATCGCGTATTCGTCGGAAAAGCCGCAAAGCTCTGAAATTTCCCGAAAGGATAGGGACGTAGTTGCGACAAGTTCCTCGATTCGCGCAAGCTTTTGCCGATTGATCATTTCCTTGACTGTCCTGCCCGTGACCTCTACGCAAAGCCTGTTCAAATGCCGCTCGCAGATATGAAATTTTTGTGCAACGTCCGACGGCCGAAGCCCGATTTCCCCATAATTTGCAATCCATTTCTCCATAGAGGCAACGCGTGTTTGTTTTTCATTCAAAGGCACATTCCCCTCCGCGCTTTGCGCAAACGGATACGCCGCCTCGAGCATTTCCAACAAAAAGCATTCTAAGTAGCTCGATATCTGCATACGGCTAAGCTCGTCTCCGTAATCCTTTTTGTCTATAATAATTTCAATCAAGCGGCGCATATGCTCCGTTTCCTGATAGGGAATCAATTCGGAAAGTTCCTTGGTGATTCCATGTAAGCGTGTATGCTTAATTTCGAGTGAAAACGCCATAATAAACCGCGCCCCAACGGAATCCCCATCCACGATCTGGTGAAAGGTGTCGGGTGGGATTACGATAAATTCCGACTGCCGCACGCGGATCTGCTTCTTCTTTTCAATCTGCATGACGATACAGCCCTCGAGGGCATACTGAATTTCATAAAAGGTGTGTTTGGTATACTGCGTAAACAGGCTTTCCGTTTCGCTGCCGATTACCTTCGCCCAATATACTTGACATTTGAATAAATCGTTCTCAACGACCGTTTCGTATTTCACAATCGAATGGGATTTTCGACAACTAATCACGCCGTCCGCTTTTTCCCTAATTTGCATGAGTCCTTCCTCTTTCCGTGAAAGTATATTTATTATAGCCGTTTTTAAGGAAAAACGCAAGGCGAAAAGTCCAAATTGTAGATAAAAAGTCCAAATTGTTTGATATTTTCCCCATTTATGTCCTGTTTGGCAATTGATTTATATATAAATTGTTGCTAAACTGTTCCCAAGGAGGAAAGAGCCGATGGACGCGTTGTATATAGTGCTTTTATTTATGGCTTTGTTGATCCCCGGATTTATCCTTGGGAAACTGAAGCTCATTCAAGACGACGCGGCGGTCTCTTTCAGCAATATTTTGATGTACGTAGCCATGCCTTTCTTGGTATTCGTCAAGCTACTCGACATCGATTTCCGAGCAATCGGCTGGCTCCCGATCGCCGTTTCCGCAATCCTGCCGATTCTGCTTTCACCCGTACTCCTCCTAATCGGAAAATACCTGTGCAGAGCTGAGGACGGTAAAAAACGCGCAGCTATCTTTTGCGCGGCCTTTCCCAACTGCGGCTTTCTCGGTATCCCCCTCGCGGCGGCAATGTTTCCCGAAAAGCCCGAAATCATTTTGTATATATCGATATTTAACGTGGTCAGCACCTTCCTTTTGCTGACGTTGGGAATTTATATCCTTTC
>JAFUMY010000148.1 GCA_017482415.1 Clostridia bacterium | reverse complement strand
ATCAGCCTTCCGCCAGGTCGTCCGGCAGGCCGATCATGTGGAAGCCGGCGTCGACGTGGACGATTTCGCCCGCCTCCTGTTGTCTTAATGCGAGGCCGTAAGATTCCAATTTTTGAATGACTTCTTCCAAAGACTTTCTGCCGAGGTTTCTTACCTTCAACATATCGTCTTCCGTCTTCTTGGTCAAATCTTCGACCGTATGAATGTTCGCTCTCTTCAAGCAGTTGTAAGAACGGACGGAAAGGTCCATTTCTTCAATAGCCATTTTGAGAATTTGTTGTTGTTTGTCGTCTTCCGTTTTAACAAGAATATCCATACCTTTGATCGTCTCGCTCAAATTTACGAACAAACCGATGTGGTCTTGCATAATCTTTGCCGCCAAGGAAATAATTTCTTTGCCGGAGAACGTACCGTCCGTCCATACTTCCAACGTCAATTTATCGTAATCTACGTCTTGACCTACGCGCGTAGGTTCTACCGTATAGTTTACTTTCTGTACGGGAGTATAAATGGAGTCGATTGCAATGTAATCTACGATGGGCTTCTTGTTTTCTTTGGAAGGTCTGTAACCTCTGCCTCTGCCGATGGTGAGCTCGATATCAAGCTTCGCCCCTTCGTCGATCATGCAGATGTACTGATCTCCATTGATAACTTCGATTTCCGCATCTACGTTCAGGTCTTTGCCCGTGAAAACAGCAGGACCTTCCTTGCAGAGGTGAAGCACCTTTTCGTATTCTTTATCGATTACTTTCGTCTTGATAGCAAGCGTCTTGAGGTTAAGGATAATTTCCGTAACATCCTCTTTGATGCCTTCTACTGCGGACAATTCGTGTTTTACGCTACCGTCGAGGAACTTAATGCCTTCTACCGCTGCGCCGGGCAATGCGGAGAGAAGGATTCTTCTCAAACAGTTTCCAATAGTAAGACCGAAACCTTTCTCCAAGGGCTCGCATACGACTTTCGCATAAAAATCGTCGTTTTCAAGCACTTCGAGCTTGGGCATATCCATTTCGATCATGTTGTTACCTCCTATATTTAATTATTTGGAGTACAATTCGACAATCATATGCTCTGCAATCTGGCTGTCGATATCTTCTCTGGTAGGAAGAGCTAATACCTTTCCTTCAAGCTTTTCTCTATCGAATTCAACCCATTTTACAATGTAGGGAGCTTTCGATTCTTTGATTGCCGTGAAATAACCGTTGTTCTTTTTGCTTTCTTTAACGCAAATAACGTCGCCGGGTTTTACTTGGTAGGAAGGAATGTTTACTCTTCTACCGTTTACCTGGAATTGTGCGTGAGAAACGAGCTGTCTTGCTTGCAAACGAGTCGTTGCAAGACCCATTCTGTAAATAACGTTGTCCAATCTTCTTTCGAGGAGAATCAACATGTTTTCACCCGTAACACCTTTCATACGATCTGCAACTTCGTAGTAGTGACGGAATTGTTTTTCGCTGATGTTGTAGATAAATTTTGCTCTTTGTTTTTCACGAAGCTGCAAGCCGTATTCACTGATCTTGCCCTTTCTTACGTTGGTTCTGTTCGATTTCTTGTAGCAACCAACTGCGGTGGGATCCAAGTCAAGGAATCTGCATCTCTTTAATCTATGATATTTATTAATAGCCATAACTGTATTCTGCCTCCTGATTAAACTCTACGACGCTTCGGGGGTCTGCATCCGTTGTGAGGGATGGGGGAAACGTCGGAAATCAAGGTGATTTCGAGTTCGCATGCGGAAATCGCGCGGATTGCGGATTCTCTGCCTGCGCCAGGACCCTTTACGTATACTTCAACCGATTTCAAGCCGTGGTCTTTTGCAACTTTTACTGCGGTTTCCGCTGCCATTTGCGCTGCGAAGGGAGTACCCTTTCTGCTGCCCTTGTAACCAAGAGCGCCTGCGCTGGATTGCGCGATCGCGTTGCCGCCCATATCCGTTACCGTTACGATCGTGTTGTTGAACGTGGATTGAATATGAACTTGACCTTTGTCAAACTTCTTAATTTCTTTGCGCTTACGAGAAGCGACTTTCTTTTTCATTTCTGCCATAATTTTCTATCGCCTCCTCGAATTACTTCTTCTTGCCTGCAATAGCGCGTGCAGGACCTTTACGCGTACGAGCGTTTCTCTTCGTGCTCTGTCCGCGTACGGGCAAGCCCTTTCTGTGACGGATGCCACGATAGCAACCGATTTCCATAAGGCGCTTAATGTTGAGGGATACTTCACTACGAAGTTCACCTTCTACTCTAAGTTTGTTATCGATATATTCTCTCAATTTGGAAACGTCGTTTTCATCAAGATCCTTTACTCTCGTATCAGGATTGATGCCCGTTTCCGCGAGAATCTTTTTAGAAGTCGTTAAACCGATCCCGTAAATGTAGGTAAGACCGATTTCGATTCTCTTTTCTCTGGGTAAATCCACACCGGCAATACGTGCCATAGATTTCTGTCCTCCGTTTGTTTTAATTCTTTTTTATTTTTTGTTTTATTGCCAACAAGCGCCCTACGTTTGGCAGTGGAAAATGCCTCTCGCTTTGCGCCGTATTATTTTCCCATTCGGGTTGTTGCGTTTTGAGCTCTTTTCCCTGTTTTTCCGTGAAAAAAACACCTACTTCTAAACGCAACAAAACTGAGTTTCCGTAAAATTACGGAAATTCAGCTTGATTACAATATTCGTTTTTCTGAAAAATATCACGGCTTGCGCAACATTTCCCAAATTACGGCTTTTATCATTTTACCATAATCTGTCAAGATATGTCAAGCGTTTTGCGATATATTTTTCAATTATTTTTTAGCCTTGTCTTTGTTTGTGGCTCTTGCTCTTGGAGCAGATAACCATTACTCTACCGTTTCTTTTAATAACTTTGCACTTATCGCACATAGGTTTTACAGAAGGTCTGACTTTCATTGTATTTTCTCCTTGTTAATTAAACTCTTACGTCGTAAAATTACGACTTGATACGCCACGTGATTCTGCCTTTCGTCAAATCATACGGACTCATTTCCAATTTAACGGTATCCCCTTCGATGATTCTAATATAGTTCATACGAAGTTTCCCCGAAATGTATGCGGTAATGATGTGACCGTTGGAAAGCTGCACTTTGAAGGTTGCGTTGGGCAACGCTTCGATTACTTTACCTTCCGCTTCGATTACGTCGTCTTTGGACACAGAAAATTCCTCCGATTTTATTTTCGTCTTTACGGCTCTCTTACAAAGTAAGAATTTCTACGCCGTCCTCGCGCACCACCAACGTGTTTTCGTAATGCGCCGCAGGTTTTCCGTCAACCGTCACCGCGCCCCAGCCGTCGGGAAGCAGTTTTACTTGCCAACCGCCAAGCGCAATCATCGGTTCCACGCAAATTACCGTACCCGCTCTCAATCTCGTGCCCGTGCCCAGTTTTCCATAGTTAGGAACGTTGGGATCCTCGTGCATTTCTTTTCCGATCCCGTGACCGGTATAAGAACGGATTACGCCATATCCGAAAGATTCCGCGTGCTTTTGTACCCGATATCCGATATCGTATACGGGCGTGCCCGCTTTCAATCCTTCAATGCCCTTAAAGAAACACTCTTCCGTCACTTTGACGAGTTTTTCCACCTCAGGAGCCACTTTGCCGATACAAAAGGTTCGGCACGCGTCGCCGTGATAGCCGTTTTTGTAAGCGCACAAATCGACGCTGACGATGTCCCCTTCGCGAATCACTCTGTCATCGGGAATTCCGTGCACGACCATATCGTTTACCGAAATGCAAGCCGACGCGGGAAATCCGCCGTAGCCGAGACAGGAAGGATACGCGCCCTCCGAACGGATAAATCTTTCGATCAGTACGTCCAGCTCCTTGGTCGTCATGCCCGCTTGGATCTTCGTTCCCACGAAGGCAAGCGTATCTTTGACGACGCGGCAAGGCTCGCGCATCAATTCTATTTCTCTTTCGCTCTTTACGTGAATCATATTATTTCATCGAATCCAACTTCGCCGATACGAGTTCGTGTACCGCCTCGGGCGTTGTGCTACCGTCCACGTTGAAGATTACTCCTTTGTTGGTGTAATATTCGATTAAAGGCGCCGTTTGATCGTTGTATACCGACAAACGACTTTGTACCGTTTCAGGATTATCGTCCTTTCTTTGATACAATTCGCCGCCGCAACGTGCGCATTTCGTTTCACCGTTCAATCTCTTCAAGTGATAGGTTTCGCCACAATCTTTGCAAACTCTTCTACCGCACAAACGATCCAAAAGCAAGGAGAAATCTACGTCGATATTGATAACGAGATCAATCTTCGTAATTTTATCCAAAGCTTCGGCTTGGGCAATCGTGCGAGGGAAACCGTCGAGCATATAACCGTTTTTGCAGTCCTCTCTCGAAATTCTTTCCTCTACGATTTTGCAAGTTACTTCGTCGGGAACAAGCAAGCCTTTATCAATGTAAGACTTTGCAAGTAAACCGATAGGAGTTTGATTTTTGATGTTTTCTCTGAAAATATCGCCCGTAGAAATATGAGGCAATTTGTACGTATCTACGATTTTCGAAGCTTCCGTACCCTTGCCGGCGCCGGGCGCGCCGAGTAAAATAATGTTCATTCCGTTTTCTCCTCTTTGAAAATTACGTATGTATTCTCAATTTTGGCAGACCGCGCGCCCTACGCTACGTAAAGCGCGCAAGTCTATTGTTCTTACTTCAAGAATCCTTTGTAATTCTTCATCATAAGTTGCGCTTGGAGTTGCTTTTCAAATTCCATTGCACAAGATACTACGATGAGGATACCCGTGGTCGAGAATGCGTTTACGAGTTCAGGGCTGATCCAGCCGAACGCAACCGCAGGAATAAATGCAACCAACGAGAGGTAAATCGCACCGAACAACGTGATACGGTTGGAAATCTTTTTAAGGTAAGATTCCGTAGCTTTACCAGGACGAATACCCTGAATAAAGCCGCCGTTTTGTTGAATGCTCTTGGATACGTCTTCGGGATTGAACTGCATTTGCGCGTAGAAGAACGAGAATGCGAAAATCAAAACGCACAATACGAGGGAATAAACGATGCTGTTGGGCCAAAGAGCCGATGCAGACATCCATTTGTTCCACCAAATCGTGAACGCGTTGTTGCCGCCGTTGATCATGCTGCCGATCATTTGAGGGAAGCTCAAGATCGAGAACGCGAAGATGAGAGGCATTACGCCACCGCCCGAAATTCTGATGGGAATCGAGGACGATTGACCGCCGTACATCTTTCTACCTCTGATCTGCTTTGCGTATTGTACGGGAACTTTTCTTTCGGAAAGGTCTACGAATACGATTGCAAAGAAGATGAGCGCGCAAATAAGCACGAAGCCTAAAAGTTCCCAAATAACCTTGTCGTCCGAGAACAAGTTGGTTGCTTTGTTCATAAGCGTCATCCCAGCCGTAGAGATGATACCGATGAAGATGATCATGGATTGACCGTTGCCAACGCCATAATCGGTAATTCTTTCGCCAAGCCACATAACAAAGAATGCGCCCGCCGTATAAACGAGGGTAAGGAAGGTACCAGCCAACCATTCTTTACCGCCGAAGAAGTTTGCTAAGATAGCCCCTTCTTGGCTTGCAAAGTTAACGATGATACCGATCGATTGAACGATTGCAAGAAGAATCGTTACGTATCTGGTATACTGCGCGATCTTCTTACGACCTTCTTCGCCTTGCTTGGACAATCTTTCAAGCGCGGGAATACCTACGCTGAGAAGTTGCATAATAATGGAAGCGTTGATGTAAGGCCCGATACCCAAAGCGAATACCGTACCTTGCGCAAGCGCGCCACCGGTGATGCTACTCATGAGCGTTAAGAAATCGTTGCCCTCGCCAGCTTCGAACAAACCTTGGAATACCGTTCTATCCAAACCGGGAACGGGAATAAAACAACCGATACGGAACACCAAGAGCAGCAGGAGCATCATGAAGACTTTACGTCTAATCTCCTTTACTTTGAATGCATTGATAATTGTCTGTAACATTTTTTTCTCCGTTTTTGGTTAATTGTCGCGCAACACGTAAACCCTTACGTTTCGCGCGGGGGAGAAATAACGCGAACAGCGGAAAACCACTTTTGCAAGCGGTTTCCCGTGTCACCATTTTTTCTTTAAAGGGTTTCCGCCGTACCCTGAGCAGCTTCGATAGCTGCCTTTGCGGATGCGGAGAATTTCGCCGCTTTCACGGTAAGAGCTACGTTCAATTCGCCGTTACCAAGAACTTTAAGTCCGCTGTTGTTCTTCACTTCTTTTGCAAGACCGTTTTCCATAACGAAACCGTAGTCAACAACCGTACCTGCAGGAAGTTCTGCAAGGTCAGCAAGGTTTACGATAACGTAAACTTTTTTACCGTTATGGGTGAAGCCTCTCTTGGGTACACGACGCGCGATAGGCATCTGACCGCCTTCAAAACCGGGACGTACGCCACCGCCGGATCTAGCCCATTGACCTTTGTGACCTTTACCGGAGGTTTTACCCGTGCCCGAACCAATACCGCGACCAAGTCTCTTCGTCGCTCTGGTTGCTCCCTCTGCGGGAGAAAGAGTATCTATTCTCATAATCAATCTCCTCAAATCTTTTCTACTTTGACGAGGTGCTTAACCTTCGTAAGCATACCCTGAATTGCGGGCGTATCCTCAAGTTCTTTCGAGGAACGGATCTTTTTAAGACCAAGCGCTGCGATCGTACCTTTAACCGATTCAACTTGACCAATCGTGCTCTTTACGAGCGTAACTTTGATTTTAGCCATTGTCTTGTCCCTCCGTTTCTCAACTCAAAATCTCTTCTACAGCTTTGCCGCGAAGCGCTGCAACTTGTTCAACGGTTTTAAGCTCTTTCAAGCCTTCGATAGCCGCTTTCACGCAGTTGCCGGGGTTTTGGCTGCCGTGAGATTTCGTTCTGATGTTCTTGATACCTACTGCTTCCATAACCGCACGAACGGGACCGCCTGCAATAACACCGGTACCTTCTTCAGCGGGCATCATAAGCACTCTACCACGACCGAACACACCGATTACTTGGTGAGGAATGGTATTGTCTACGATGGATACGGAAACCATGTTCTTTTTTGCTCTCAAAGTAGCTTTTTCGATTGCTTCGGGAACTTCTTTCGCTTTACCCGTAGCAACGCCGATCTTACCGTTGCCGTCGCCTACGATAACAAGGGCTGCGAAACGCATATTCTTACCACCCTTTACAACCTTCGTAACGCGGTTAACTTCGATGAGCTTCTTTACCAAGCCATCGTCTTCAGCTTGTCTTCTTTGAGGTCTTCTTTCTCTTTTTTCGTCTGCCATTGTACCCACTCCTTAGAATTTAAGTCCGGCTTCTCTCGCGCCGTCTGCGACTGCCTTTACACGACCCGTGTAAAGATAACCGCCTCTGTCGAATACGACTGCCTGAACGCCCTTTGCCATTGCTCTTTCAGCAGCAACCGCGCCGACAACATTAGCAGCT
>JAFUMY010000147.1 GCA_017482415.1 Clostridia bacterium | reverse complement strand
ATACTCTTTCCCCCCTCCTTAATCAAAAATGTCATCGCCGACGTCGTCGCCGGTACCATAGGTGTTCGAACAACGTACTGCGTCCTCTGTAATCAGTACGATATCCAAAACAAGTTCTTCATAGATTCTTTTCATTCCAACTTTTTCTCCTTTTCATTTTTTTGTGAAACTCTCGAATCCTTCATTACAACATTTTAAGATGTTATCATTTTATCACACTTTTTGCAATCTGTGTTGCCAAAGTTTCTTATATTTGTGTCATTTTTTAGTGCTTTATACGCGCTCGATAAATAATGAAAATCGATTCTGTTAATAACAGTAGTTTCTATCGCTGCGTCTATAATGACAAAGCGCAAAAAAATGCACCTTTGGTGATACCATACACCCTGACGCGTGATTACATACCAAGCCTGCGGCTTGAATAAAAAACGCCCCACATAAGGGGGCGTTTTGGTGTACCCGCTGGGGTTTTCCGATACCCTTAAAAGGGAACCCTCGGAAAGTGTCGGGCTTCGCCCTCGCACGTAAGGAGCAGCGCGACGGAATAGCGAAAGAATTGAGCGTCAGCGTGGCTTCTCGCCTATCCAGCGGGATACAAAAAACGCCCCACATAAGGGGGCGTTTTGGTGTACCCGCTGGGGCTCGAACCCAGACTCGACGGCGTCGGAGGCCGTAATGTTATCCAGTTACACTACGAGTACGTGTTTTTATTCTTTTTTCTGCGTTTTTGCAAAAAAAGCATTTATATTTTACTATTTTTTGCTTTCATTTTGCAAGCGTTTATGGTATACTATTTCCAAATTCAAGAAAATTTTTTACGGATATATTAAAAAAGGAGAAGACTTATGTCGAAAACGGTCGTGGTAGGAATGAGCGGCGGCGTGGATAGCTCGGTCGCGGCACTCTTACTCAAACAACAAGGCTATAACGTCATTGGGCTGTTCATGCTCAACTGGGAAGAAAACGACGAAAACGGCTGCTGTACCGCTGAGGACGATTATACGGACGTCCGACGAGTCTGCTCCGTCCTCGATATCCCCTATTATACCGTCAATTTCGCAAAGGAATACATGGACCGCGTCTTCTCCTATTTCCTCGCAGAATACAAGGCTGGCAGAACCCCCAACCCCGACGTGCTTTGTAATAGAGAAATCAAATTCGGGCCCTTCTTACAGGAGGCAAAAAAGCTCGGCGCGGACTATATCGCAACCGGGCATTATTGCAAAATCGCCCATGAAAACGGCGTGCATTACCTGCAAAAAGCCAAGGACCAAAATAAGGACCAAACCTACTTTTTAAATCAGCTTTCCCAAGCCCAGCTTTCCGACGTTCTCTTCCCCTTGCAGGACATGGAAAAGCCCGAAATCCGTAAAATCGCGGAAGAATACGGGCTCGCCACGGCAAAAAAGAAGGACTCGACGGGCATCTGTTTTATCGGGGAAAGGAATTTTAGAAAGTTCTTGAACTCGTACCTGCCTGCCCAAAACGGCAAAATTCTCGACCTTTCTGGCAAACAAGTCGGCGAGCATATGGGGCTTATGTACTACACCCTTGGTCAACGCAGAGGCTTAGAGCTTGGCGGTATCAAGGGCGAGGAAGAAGGCGGAAGATGGTTCGTGGTAAAAAAGGATTTGAAAAACAATATCCTCTACGTTTCCCACGGCGATGAAGCCCCTCTGTACTCAAAATCCTGCGAGGTGTCGGGCTTTAACTGGATTCCTAAAAAGCCCCTCGAAAAGGAATTTTCTTGCAAAGCGAAATTCCGTTACCGTCAGCCCGATCAGGACGTGCGCGTCCACGTGAACGCAGACGGAACACTGCATATCGATTTTGCCGAGCCGCAGCGCGCCGTTACGGAAGGTCAATACGCCGTACTGTACGACAGAATCAACTGCCTTGGCGGCGGCGTCATTGAAAGCGCGGAATATTGATTCCGTAGCCGCTCAAAACCTGATTTCATTCGCTTTTGAGTGGATACCTGTCCCCCACCTTTTGAATTCAACACATACCTGCCCTGTTCGTTAAAAAACAGGGCTTTTCTCTTTTATTTTTCTTTTCACACAATTTTCTTTTTTTATTTTTTCATTAGGTATTGACAATATGAATAAAATAATGTATACTATTAGAAAAGTTTCTTAACCTTTTACGAAACTTTCTTTTGAATTATATTTTGGAGGTCCCAAATGAAGAAAAAATTATTAACCGCGATTTCTTCGGTCTTGCTTTGCTCGCTTGTGCTTTCCGCAACGGGCTGTACGTCCAAGGATACGGCGGACATCACCCCCGCGTATACGGGAAAAACTGCTACGACCGTCAATGAAATGTTTAAATCGAGCATAGATCGCCGCTATAACGTCCTTAGCGTAGACGGCGCAGGTGTTGCCGTTGTGGAAAAGAAAACCGGTACCGTAGAAATTACAACCGAGTATTCCCTTTTCGACGTAAAAACCAACACCTTTATTTCTAACGCAACCAGCGAAAACCCCATCACAAAAATTGCAGACGGGTTCTATTATTCGATTTCGGAAAATGAAGACGGCGAAGAAGAATACACCCTCTTCATGAACGGCGAAGCTTCCCCGAAAATGCAAGGCGACGTTGATACGACCAACGGGGTATTCTACGCAAAGGATAACACGCGTTTCTATATCAACGCAAACGGCAAGGCGGCAAGCGAAAGCGATCCTTTCAAATCTATCCTTACCCAAACGATGATTGAAACGGGCTCCGTAAACAAAATTGGGGATTACTACTTCGATTTTATTGGCGAAAGCGCCGTAGCGCTTTTCGACAATAGCGGTAAGCACTTGAAGAATATCGACTGGAAATACACCCTCGGCTTGCAGGAAAACGAAGAAGTGCACGCATACTGGTCGGTTGGCGGAAACGTATTCTTCCAGACGAGCTACGAGCTTCCCGTTGACGCAACGAAATACGATTTATTCCTTTCCGATGAATCGGAAGTGGGTGCAAAACTCGATATCAATACCTACTACTACATTTTGGAAGACGATAAGGTAAAGACGGTGGACACCTTCGGCTATTACGTGGAAGACGTTTACGATGAAGTCAACGAATCCGCTCTCCTTTCCGTATGCCCTATCGAAAACGCGCGTATGGGTTCGGAAATCATGCAAGCGTTCGGCGACGACGGCTCTATCACGGTAGATATCCAAGAGCTTGCACCCGGCGCAACCAACGTTTTGCTTCGTAACGGCTACGTTGTATTCTATACCAACGCAGGCTACGTTTACGTATATCAAGGCGAAGAATTAATCGACCAGTATTACGAAACTGCATACCGCCGTTATTTGAATAACGTTTCCTACTGTCAGATTGGCTCCGTGCTCTATATTTACAGCCTCGAGGGCAAAGAAATTGCGAAGTATACGGATATAGAAAACGTAAGCACGACGGCTGAGGGCAACCTCTACTTCGGCGGCGACAACAAGGTTTACGTTTACAACACCACGTCGAAAAAACTGACCATGACGACTACCTTGGAAGAAACTTCGATGGACTTCAACATCAACCCCTTCTTCTTACAGGCAGCCAATGGAAATATCGAACAGCCCGATAAATACGGTAAAGTCTCCATGCAATACTTGGTAGGCGAACACGCCACCCTTTCCGGCCTTGAATCGGCAAGCTTCATCACCAACTCCTACGGCGACGGTTGCGTGTATGCAATCTTTGCGACGGTGAAAAAGAACACCGACGGTGAATATATCACCACCTTCCGTTCGATTTATTCCACCTACGCTTACGTAGAATAAGCCTTTATTGACAAATGAAAACTCTCCGAGAAAATCTCGGAGAGTTTTTTTGTTGCCGTTGTTTATTGTTCGATTTCCAGTTCCATTGCTTCGTCGCTGTTTTCGTATTCTTCATACTGATGACAGAACTCCGCGAAAACCTCGTCCAAAAGCTGTTCGTCCTCAAGAGGCTCCAGCATAGCGTCGTCACCCTCGCCTTTGAGCGCAAAGATGATTACTTCGTCCTCTTCCTCTTCCGATTCAGGCTCTGCCTTTTGGAAACAGCAGTACATTTCACTGCGGTATTCAATCGTTGCAATATGGTACAGCTTTTCAATCGAGCCGTCGTCTGCCTCTAATTCAAAAATGCGATCCTCTTCGTATACTTCGTTTTCCTGTTCTTTATTCATAATAGGTTCCTCCGCCTTTTTATTTTCCTGTTTTTTTCTGGTGAGATAGCTTTCGAGAATATAACTCGCCGCAATCGAATCGATTGTCTTTTTCCGCTCCCCGAGCTTGATTCCGCCCATAATCTGCGTTTCGCGCGCCTGCATCGTCGTAAAACGCTCGTCCTCAAGCGCAATGGGTAGCTCTGTCTTTTCGCGTAAAGCCTCTACAAACTCTCGGGTTTTGACCGTCTGAATGCTTTCCGTGCCGTCCACGTTAAAAGGCATTCCGCAAACGATTTCGCCCACCCCTCTGTCCTTTGCGATTTTTGCAATCGCTTCTACGTCCACGGTAAAATTCCGCGTGCGCACGTAGGTTTCGCAGGGCATTGCGTATTCGTTAAACGGATCGCTGATGGCAACCCCGATTCTTTTACTGCCGATATCAAAGGCTATCACTCTTTTTTCAATCATACGCTTATTATAGCACAAAAGTTTCCGTCCGTCTATCATTTTTTCGGGATTTTTTGCTTTTCCCTATGTGATATACGGTATACTTTCCCGATTTTTTCACATACTACGGGTACAAACGACCCTAATAAGGAGGTTATTATGGAGAAATTTGCAATCGGACTCCTCCTCGGCGGACTCGGCGGCGCTCTGCTTGTAGCCAACAACTATAAGATGCGCACCCTCGTTCGAAAAGGACAGGAGGAAGTACAGGCGAAGCTGGATAAGCTGATGGACGAAAAAATCGAGGCTGTGGAAAGCGCAACCGAATCGATTAAGGACGCCGTCAGTGATGCCGATATCCTGCCTGAAAAGCGCAAAAGAAGCGAGAAGAAAGCCGCAAAATAACGCGTATCTTGTAAAAGAGCCTACCATGTACGAGTTCATGGTAGGCTCTTTCCTTTTTTAACCCAGCTTTTGCAGTTCTTCTTTCAAAACCTTATTTTCCATGCGCAAGCGTTCGTTTTCCTCTTTCAACGCCTTTGCCAAGCGGTCGTATAAGGAATTGATTTCATTCTCCAAGCGACGGCGTAGAAAATCCCGATTGGAACGAGCCGTTTTCCCCTCCGTGCTCCGCGTAGCTTTTCCACGCAAGCTTTCTGCTTCCTCGCTCATGCCAAGCGAATCTGCAATTTCTGCAATTCTCTCGGGCTGCTTTTTTAAAGTGTTGCGATATTTATTTTGCAAACGCAGCATCAGCTTATCGTCACCGCCCGAAAGATTAAAAATCGCACGGCGCACGGACAAGCCCTTGCTCTTTTCCATAAGAATACTGCGCAAAACCTCGTCCGTCTCCTCTTCCGTAAATTCCCGAATCTTCTCCACCGACAGCTCCGAGCCGTCCAAAAGCTTGACGATTCGCTCGTCCGAGCGTTCGTTTTTCATAAGCGCATAATAATAATTTCTCACGCTCCCCTTTGCTCTACCGTAGGTCAAGCCGTACGTTTCGAACAGATAAGTAAGCGTTTTTCCTTTTTGTTTCCCTGCCTTGATAAATTCCACTAAATTTTTGGCTTCTTCTTCCGTGTAACCGTTGATTTTGTTCATAATTGCCTCCGTAGATTTTTTCGTCTTTGCAATTATTTACGCATTTTCGAGTTTTTATACTTTTTTATTGAAAAAAAGAATATAGTAAATTATGAAAATCTATTTCTTATCCTCTCAGCTTTGTTCTTTGACCCTAAACGGCGTATATTTCGGCATAACCGACCGTTTCGAACGGTTTGTCGACGTTGACCTGCGCGACCGCATTTTTGCACAATTTTCCCCACAGGGCGCGCACCCAATCGGATTTTTCTTAACCGAAGCTTTGCGCGAAGTTCCCCCCGAGGGCTGTGAAATCTATCTCGTGAAAGATGGAATTGCCGTCTACGCACGCGATTTTCCGCCCAACGATTTTACCCTGCGCCCGATTGCGCAGGCGCGTGACAAGAATTTTATTGCTACCGTCTTTTCACAAGGGCAGCTGCAACTTTCCTTGGAATCGGAAAAAGGGTTCTTCGTCTCAACCCTGCCCCCCTCGTTTCAGACTTGTAGCATCTATTTTTATTCGGAATTATGCCTTTTGGAAGGCAAAAACACCCTTGCTTTATATACAAAAGAGGGAAAATGCCTGCTTTTAGAGGACTTTTTAGACTATTCCGTAGAAAACAACGAACTCAGCGCGACCCTGCCCCTATCAGAGCAGCTTGGCAGAGTCGCAAAATGCCGTTGGGAGCTCACCCCAGACGAGTGCAAACAAACGGCTTTTTCCTTGGTGCAAACCCGAAGCACAAACGGGGGAATGGGAGAAGATGAGCTTGCTGCCGAGCTTCTCCCCTACGCCTTTTTTGAAAGCGTCCTAATCGGGGCGAAAATAAGCGAATTTCTTTCGGACGAGTTACAATCCAGCGCCGACGCACTCGTCGATTTTTTAGGTGATTTTACGGCGGTTATCCCTACAAACGAAGCGCAGGTGTGCGGTTTGCTGCGAAAGAAAGCGGAACGCTTATATGAGGTTGCCTATTTTAAGGTAGAACTCAGCAATGGAAAAATCTTGGATATCACGGAAGAGGTATAACGGTTATATTTACCAGCCGTATACGGTTGACAACCGCACCGCATTTCCTTTACTATAATATGGGCATCGCGGAAAACGTTCCGCTTTGCGAAATCGGTAAAAGGAGAAAATGAATATGCAAAAAGTAATCTGTAAAAAACTCTATGATACGGAGACCTCTACCCTTGTGAAAAAGGTCACTTGGGGAGAATACGGCTCGCAAGAGGGCTGGGAGGAAAGCCTGTATCAAACGGAAAGCGGAAGCTTTTTCCTGTACACGAACGGCGGTGCAAGCAGCAAGTACACGAAAGAGGACATTACGAGAATGAGCGCCGAAAAGAAGAATGCATGGCTGAAAGCAAACGCATAAGCAAACAAAATCACCCCTTTGCCGAGCTCGGCAAAGGGGTGTTGCTTTCTTCTAATTAGTATTTGGTTACCGTAATCGATTTGATAACGATGGGAGCCTTGGGAACGTTGAAGGTAAGCGTCGTATCTTTCTTGCCTACGAAAGGATCGTCCTTATCTACCGTTACTTTACGCGCGTCCGTAAACGAAGACTTCGTATCGCTTTCTTCCGTCTGACCGTAGTTCGCACTGATGTATGCAGCAAGATCGCTCTTGAAGGTCTTTAAGGTTTCTACGCTGTCCTCATCGAGGGTCGCGAAGGTGCAATATGCGGTATTGTCGATGGATTCTTCATACAAAGAGATATAGAAGAGCGACGTTGCGCTATTGTTGCTGTATTTTCTGGGCGCAACCTGGTTCTCTTTATCCTTCTGCAAGTACGGCGTATAAATGCTTTCCGTCGTGTCCTTTTTATTGTAGTACATCGTCAACGAACCGAAGGTTTGGTCGATATCGCCGTTTTCTACCTTAAAGCCGTTGTCTTCGAATTCACCGTATACCGTATAGGTAGGGTTGGTTTTGTTTTCGTTGAGCCAAACGGTTGCAGGGAATGCGGAATACGTCTTTACTTTATCGTAATAAGCGACGTAATCAAGGCCGTCCTCGTCCGCTTCTGCCGCGCTTACTTTATATCCGCCCGTATACATTTTCTGATTCGTAGCGTCGTAGTTGTGTACGCAGAAATCGGTATAGTAACCGTTTTCTACAAGCCAAAGGAAATGATTCGTCGTCGAGGGCGCGATATTTCTATAAAGCTTGTATTCGAGGTCGTAGTTTTTATTGTTGAACTGCAATACCATTTTTACTTCGGGATGTGCGGTTTCGCAAGCGGTAAACGTACCTGCGCAAGCGACAACACTCGTAATCGCCAAAGCGGTGCATGCAATTTTTTTCATTGTTTTCTTGAACATAATGTTTGCTCCTTGTCGAAGAATCTGCTAAAATATAAGAATCCCCGTATTTTCATCCATATTCTATTTTACCTTTTATTTTTGATTTCGTCAAGTGCTTTTAATGCTTTTTCTTTGTTTTTTAAGAGAATTCCACAAAAGCATAAAAAAACGACCTGCCAAAATAGCAAGTCGCTTTTTATTCGTAAGGTAAAACTTATTTAAGTTCAGCGGTAGCGCCGTTTTCTTTAAGTTTTGCAACGAGAGCTTCTGCATCAGCTTTGGGTGCGTTTTCTTTGATAACGCCCATGCTTTCAACAGCTTTCTTAGCGTCTGCAAGACCAAGGCCCGTAGCTTCACGAACAACTTTGATGATCGCGATCTTGTTGGGACCGATGTCCTTAAGAACAACGTCGAATTCCGTCTTTTCTTCTGCTGCGGGAGCTGCTTCTGCTGCTGCGCCTGCTGCGGGAGCTGCTGCAACTGCTGCGCTTACGCCGAATTCTGCTTCAAGTGCTTTTACAAGTTCGTTCAATTCAAGAACGGTCATAGCTTTTACTTCTTCAATGAGTTTCTGTACATCCATGATTTTTTAATCCT
>JAFUMY010000146.1 GCA_017482415.1 Clostridia bacterium | reverse complement strand
GTTTTGGGTTGACTTTTCAGAATTTTCACGTATAATAGTAGTAGAAGATTCGTTTATTTTCCAGTTACCTACGGGGCTGGAGAGACCGCGGTCGCGGCCGGCGAATCTTTCTTCATTGTAATTAGTTATAACATATATATGGTAGCTATGGTCGTTTTTCGCCCTTCCTACATTGATAATAATATCAAAACTATTGCCTTCGAAATCAACTTTGATTTTATAGTATGAAACCTTATCAAATTTCGGATGGTCCACAGGCGTATCGTCAAGCAATAATTCTGCTTGCTCTACAAGTTCTTTTAAATTAGACAATTCGGCTATTCTAACTGTATTTGCTTTATACTTTAACTTTTCAGCGTCACTATTATCCATAATAGCTTTTTTGCCGTCGCTTAAAGTAAATACAGTGTTGCCGAATTTTTCCACCAAATAATCCTTAATTACCGTATATTTCGATTTACTTGAATTTCTGATGCGTTCAGCCAATTCACTATCTTTGCCGATTTTGAATACCTTTTCTTTGATACTATACCGCAAAGATTTGGTCGCAGAATTATCCACCGAGGAATTGTCGGTGGTTTCTTTTTGCTCAGTTTCGGCTGACGTATCCGTTTCCTGCATTTCAGCCGAAGCTCTTGTCTGTACGCCTGCTTCGACTTCTTCTAAGGTGAGGCCGCCCGTGCTTGCTTCCAAAGCCGCCGTCAACAGCTTTTCCACCGTCTTCATTGCTCTGTACGTTTCACGCTCTGCCTTGCCCATAGAAAGACGCTTCAGCGCGCCCTTTACCCAATCAAGCATACGCACGGCAACGTTCCTATGCTGGCTCGTCAAGCGGTAGATTGCGCTTTCCGTGTTTAAAATCTCCCCTGCGACAAAGTCTGCGCAGATCTCCGTCAGGGCTTGGTATTCCTTCGTTTCTTCCGAAAGCTCGAACGACTGCGAATTATCATACGCCGCACGATACTTTTCGTAATTGTACCTTTCTTGCAGCTTCGGGTCCGCCTTCATAAGCTCCCCGATATACTTAGAAAGTTCGGCATATTCTTTCGTGCCTTCGAGGGAATGCACCAGCTCGTGTGCGCCGACGAGCATTGCATGCTCATACTCCGTTGCGTTGGCGTTAAGATACAAAACACCGTTTATAAATTGCCCTGCGGCTACTTGGCCGTCTGCCGCGCGCATATCCGCCGCCGTCAGAACGACGTTTGCCTTACCGTTTGAAAGCAAGGTTACGTTTTTCATAACGCGTTTTGCTGTTTCCGTAGGCATTGCCTCGGCAGATACAGGCGCATAGGCAAGCTCTGTTTCCCTACCCTGCAAGCTACGAGAATACGCTTCTTCGTTGATATTCCCAAACGTTTGGGAATTCTTTTCAGAACTTTTTTTCGAAAAACTGTTGACATTTTCAATTTTTGAGCGTATACTGTTTGTAGAAGCATCGACAGCCCTTTGAGGCGCTATTAGGCGAGATTCGCCATTGGTCGATGCTTTTTTCATTTCCCCGACATTATAAATACTTTCAACCGTTCCGTCTTTTGCTACGGATAATCTTACTTTGTAAGTATCTCCGTTGAAATCCGAAAAATAAGCTGTTCTATAACTCCAACCATCTTTGGCTAAATCATATTTTTGATGTTTTTTGTTATAATCAGGTTTTATTTTTTTTGTCCCATCGGCATTTTTTTGCGCAATAGAAATCTCGGACAATTCATCAATATGCGCTTCTGCATTTAATTTTTTCTTAAAACCTTCTTTATTCAGCCCTTTGTTCTGAAACGCCGCTTTACCTGCGGTATTTTCGGTAATCGTTACGGTATCCCCTTCAATAGTTTTAATCTGCAAATCCTTACCTTGGCGAATAACGTCGTTGATATAATCAATTATCTGTACTTTCCATACTTCGGGATTATTCCCTTTGATAACCTGTCTATCGGCTTGCACGTATTGATTGCCGTTGTTATCCATTACAATTTTATTTCTAATTGATTTTCTCGCCCCGACAGCGGCGAGATTTTTATTTTCAGCAGCGGAATCGGGCGAATTTTGCGCAACATTATCCTGCGCGGTAAATTGCCTTACCGTGCCGTCCTCGTTGAAAAACGGGGCTATATTCTTATTCTGCGACAAAAAGGCTTGTCTTGCTTCGGGCGTGAGCTTTTGCAGGTTCTTCGACAAGCGGTCACGATGAAACGCCAAGTCCTTCTGCGTATAGGTAGATTTCTTGCCCTGCGCCTGGCGCACGTTATTTTCCGCGAGTTCGTTTTGCAGCTCCTGCGCGCTTTCCGCTACGTTGAGGTTGGTGAAGCCGCCTGCCCTCGCCGCATTCAATGCACGAGAGCCGCCGCCCATGACCGCGCCCGTTGCGCCGCCGACTGCAAAGGTACGAGGCAAGCCCGACCAATCCACCGTGGCAGTTTTATCCACACCCGTTACGCGTTGCAGCGCAGGATCAAGGATATCGGATGCGACTTCTTCCAAGCCTTCTGAAACGAAGGTAGTCGCAATCTTCCCTGCCGTCGTTTTGCCGAGCTGTTTTCCCATTACCTTGCCCATCTGCGAACCGCCGATACCGCCCGATGCCATTTCAATACCCGTCTCCATTACGCCACTGCCGATACCGTACAGCCATTCTTTGCCGTCTGCGCTGCCGTTCTTTTTCGTTTGCTCGGAAACGGCTTGTCCTGCCGCGCCTACACCGAATGCCGACGTGCTAGCAATTTGTCCTGCTAAATTCAATGCAGCAGGCGCAGCCGCGCCGCCTGAAGCAAGAGAAACGCCTACACCGATACCGATTGCAGGAAGCATACCGCCTACGCCGCCTGCGACGTCGCCGATGAACGACATCGTGCCGCTGGGTTTATACCATTCGTCCGCGTGGTTATAGTTAAACCAGTCCGTCTTCATCCTTTCGTCTGCGAACTCGTCAAAACCAAGCAGGTCCGCCGTACCGCCTACAAGAAAATCGCTAATGCCTTCAAGTCCGCGCATGATTCCTAAACTGAATTTTTCCCCGACGTAGCCGAGCCCACCGAAGAAGCCGCCTTTATTGTTTTCTTCTTGGGCTTTCTGGGCTTGCGCTTGCGATGCAGCCTGGCGTTGGTATTCTTCCCAAGCCTTTAAGCGTTCCTCGTTGATACGCTCGATTTCCGTTTGCTCCTTTGCGGCGTGTAACGCCTGCGCACGGGCCTTGTTTTGCGCGTTCTTCGCCTGTACGACCTTGCTATATGCGTCTAAGTATTTTCTTCGTTCTTGAGGTGTCATATCTATTTCCTCCGTATCCTCGTTTATATTATAAGTAGGACAGACCTATTATCTGTCCTACTTTTTAGCTACCTAAGCTTATTCGTTCGTCTCATAAAATCAAAGTTATCATACCAGGAATCACCACGATTGATTTTTGGCTCGGAATACACTTTACTCGGCGCATTGTTGCGTTGATAGTTCGTCAAATACCACTTCCCGTCTATAAACACGTAAATATCCCCGACGCTACCGCTTCGTGACGTATTTCCGTAGTTAAAATCGACGTAGGTTCCGTTCTTACTGCTATCCCAGCCTGCGGATACTCTCATGATACTCTTGATATATTCTGTTTGGTCTTCGCCCTTCGAAACGCCTAAATTATGTATAATTCCATCAACGTTATCACTGGTATTGATTACCCTCGTCGCGCGACCGTCCGTAAGATTTACTTGATAGCTCTTAGCGTATTCCGTTTCTTGCTCCGCTTCGGCTGTCGCGGTTTCTGCCTCTTGCGTAGTCTTCTCTTCTTCCGCCTTTGCAGCGTTGGCTTCGCTTTCTTCCCCTGCGCTATATACGCCGTAGTTGCCCATTGCATAGCTTTCCAACTGCGCATATAACGCATTCTTATCCTCGGCGGTAAGAGAAGTGTTCCCCTCGATTTCACTCCAAATCGCGTTATACTCTTTTGCGGTCAGCTTTTCACCGTTTGCAATCAAGCCGTCTACCCGCGAAGTAATCTGCGCTTCGTATGCATTGCGAACGTCCTTCGATTCCGTTTGCTTTTGCAAAAGCTTTTCCTCGTTCGCGTTCTGCGTATACGTAGCCAAAGCGTTTTGATATTCCTGCAAAGCGTTCTGCTCTGCCTGCGCCGCCTGGGATTTTGCATTAAGCGCATAGCCATTGTACGCATTATCCATTTGCAGGATAGCATTGGCGGATGCACCCGTCCCCGACAAGCCCATAGCCTTCATCGTATCCGGTATATACTTTTGCATAAGCATACGCCGTGTATTCGCGTAGGATTCAGCTTCCGTCGCTGATTTTTTCGCTGCGTCCGTTGCAGCGTTATACGCCATGATGTTCTGATACTTGAACAAATCCGAATTGTAACCGCGAAGCTCGTCCGTCGTCATGCTGCTCGTATCATAGCTAAGGATATTCCCACCGTATTTTTCATTCAAGCTTTTCGCTTGGCCCAAAAGACT
>JAFUMY010000145.1 GCA_017482415.1 Clostridia bacterium | reverse complement strand
TAACAGTTATACTTATTTCTGTCGAAATCCGATCTCTTGATAAAAATCTGACCGGTTGCGTCGTCGTAATCGTAAAGCGTTACGTCTGCGTCCTTGCTATATTCTTCGCAAGCGCTTCTTCTTGCCAACGTCGCCAGCTCCTTTTCAAACAGCTCGTCCGTCAGCTTTTTCTCTTTCGTGTTTTGCGGTTCGCCTTCCGTATAGCCGTAGCCCTTCTTCGGGTTTAACAGAAATGCGCGCATTTCCGCGCGGAAGCCTTCATCTGCAATCAATTCTGCCGTTCTTGCAGGAATGACCGGAGAGAATTCGTCTCTCCAAGCGTTCATCGAAAAATCGGTAGATATACGAATAAGACCGTCCGTATAGAATATGTACAAATACTCGCCGCCCTCTTCTTCAATGACTTCTACGGAGAGCATCGAACAGTTTTTAAGGAGCTTCAATTCAGCTGCCTCCAGCTTTCTTTCTTGGCTCTTGTCTACCTGATCGATATTACCGGCGCTAACGTCGTACAAATAACCTTGCGCCATTTTACCGTCGCTAAGCGAATTAACGTTATACGAACCGAGCTGATAGAACGAAAGATAGCGGTTGATTACGTACAAGGTATCGCCATGCTCTACCATCGTCGCAACGTCACCATCCAGAGTAACGCAGTCCACCAAAGACAGCTTACCGTTTTCATCTACAAGCTGAATGATTTCCTTCGCGCTGGTACCAACCCAAAGATATTTCGAGCCTTCTTCCATATAAATGGTACGAATATCCGTAATCTCCAAGTCCTTGAACTTACCGCTGGTATCCGCTGCGAGCTCTGCCTTTAAATCAAATTTCTCCAGCTCTTCGTCTTCACCGCTCATACGGTAAATATTTGCATTCGCGGTCGCATAGAAATATTCGTCTCTGCCCGTTCCCGTCGTCGACGTATATCTCGAACCATCCGCAACCGCGATTCTATTCGGAGCGGGGATCAGCGAGCCGAAAATGACGGCGCAGACGACCGTCGCAATCAAGACGATTGCGGCGATCAATGCGACGAGTTTGCTCGGTTTTCGCCACGAGCCCTTCGTGGCTATTTCCGTGTTTCTCATAATTACCTCTTTATTTTATTAGCCACCGTAGCTGGTGTCTTTGCCGGGATATTTATAGCAGTTTTCATTCCAAGAATTGTCCTTGCAATGTTCTTTCCAGTCTTCCTTCATAGTATCATGCCACTTGCCACCAAATTGCGTTTCGTTAATCGCATTGGAGCCTGTACCCGTCAAATACTGCTGCCACAAGGTAGGGCAAAGGTCGGTCGTTTTTGCCTGATAGCCGAGCGAACGGATAAAGCTACCGATGAAGGGGTTGCTGTCGGCAAGACCCGTGAATGCAATCTTGTCCGTCGCTTCAAAGAAATCCTTCCACGCTTCGGGAATCACAACCAAATCGTTATAAACGGTCGTCAAGCCCTTAGGAGAAATTTCCGTTTTCTCCTCCAATGCATTGTAATAAATCGTCTGGCCGTAAGGGCTCATGAAGAACTTCAAGAAATCGAGGTTCAACGCGTTCTGCTTCTGGTCGCCCGCAACAATCGAAAGGTAACCGCCGTTGCCGCCTACGTCACGAAGAAGGGTCTTATCTTCGTCTACAAAGTCGCTTACCATGATAGGATAATCGAAGAAGTCCATGTTCAATTCCTTCGCATAGGTCAAGCCCCAGCCTAAGTAGTCAAGCATAATCTGAGGAGAATCCTTACCGTTACTCTGCGTCATGAATGCTGCACGTACAACGTCCATGGAGGTGGTCGCTGCGTCTGCACTCAGATAGGGCTTCATTTTACCAAACTGGGAAATAAAGTCCTTAAACTTCGCGCTGGTACCGCCGACATAGTTTGCGGAAGTTTCATCCAACGTAAGGTTGTAGAACTTCGTCCAGGATACGTTGTAGGTGCTTTCGATTTCAGGGTTTTCCTGCTTCAAGAACGCACCGTCTGCGCCATAATTGTCTTCCTGCATAATCTTCGTGTATTCGTTTCTATAATAATAGTCGCCGTATACGCGGAGAAGCCAAGTGAACTGCGAAGCGCCGATAGAGGACGAGTCAAGCGCAATACCAAGAGGATTTTTATAGCCTGCTTCTTCCATCTTTGCGCAAAGGTTCATAAGGTCGTCCCAAGTCTTGGGATTTTCCGCTTTACCTTCTGCATTCTTATAGCCTTTTGCCGCCGCTGCGTCCATTGCGTCCTTGTTTACAAACCATGCCGTCTGCAAGCCTTCGGTGTTCATGATGTACGTAGCCGAGCTGGTACCCGTTTTATCGGAAACGTATGCGTCTTCCATCAAAACGTCTTTCCAATATCTGTCTTCGCCCGCATAGGCGTTCAAGCCTCTGATAGCCGAGTTCATATTCATACCATAGGTATCCAGGTTACCGCCTGCGAGGTTACCCTGTACGATATCCCATTCCGTCGTGCCGCTCTGGAGCTGGTTGACCAACGTTTCCTGATAGTTTGCCGCCGTCCAGGTGGTATCCAAGGTAACGACAACCGAACCGCCGTGCAAGCGTTCGTATTCGTTTGCGACTACTTCCCAAGCTTTTTCAGTACCTTCGAACAAAATAACAACGTCGATTTGACCTTCCTGCTGCTTAATCTTCGTCTTGTCGGGATAATAATCCGAATCAAACTCATCGCCAAGATCCTGGAAATCGATGCTCTGGTCAATCATGCCCTTAAGCTGTTCGTCATCGCCTTCATCGTCTTTGGACGATTTATCTTTCTTGCTCGAAGACTCTTTGCTCGATTCCTTTTTCGAGCTTTCGCCGCCGCCATTGTTGTTCGTGCCGGTGCCGCCCATACATCCGCTGAAAGCGAACATAGCAGACATTGCCAAACACAGCACTGCAATCCATTTCTTTTTCATAATTTTGCCTCCTTGAAAATATGATTTGCTGTTTTTCTTTCGTAGTCCCAACAAGGGGCACTACTGCATTTTGTCCTTAAATTATATCACGACTTTAAAAATCTATGTTGTCATTGATTATCTACTTTGTGTCATTTTTTACGCTTTTCTTATTTTTCCACCTTAAAATCAACCTTTTTTTTGTAAAAAAACCGCGCACGACGCGACGGTTATTTAATATATTATATTTATGTAGGAAACTACCGACTACCAAAATTTAATTTCCTTCTGTCAAATTTACCGAATTATGCCATTTTTTATGATTGAATGTTTCAAAAATAAAGAGTCCCAAACGTAAAACGGGGACTCTTTTCGCGCATTTTATTTATTTTAAGTGTAATTATCCGCGCAGCCTTCGAACGATTTCCACCGTCTTGTTTGCCGCGAATACAATTTCCTCTTCCGTGTTATCTTTCCCGAAGCTAAAACGCACGCATTCGCGCGTCTCCTCTTCCGTTAAACCCATCGCAAGCAGAACGTGGCTGGGCTTCACCGAAGCGCTTGCACAAGCCGAACCGATCGATATGCAAACGCCTTGTAAATCAAGATTATACAAAAGGTCGGTGTTTAAAACGCCTTGAAAACGGACGTTGAGGATACCGAAAAGCCCCTCTTCACCGTTAAACGCAACCCCGTCCAAGGTAGACAGCGTTTGCATAAACACCTCACGAAGCGTTTTTAATTTCGTGTTCACCTCGGACATGGTAGCCTTGTTTTTTAAATACGCCGACGCAAGTCCCACCACGGCAGGTACGTTGGTGGTGCCACCGCGAAGTCCCCTTTCCTGTTCCCCGCCGCCTATCAATTTTTCGATTTTTACGCCGTTTTTGATATAGAGCGCACCCGCACCCTTCGGCCCATAGAACTTATGCGCGGAAAGGGAGAGCAAATCCACGTCCCAAGCCTTTACGTCCATAGGCAAATAAGGCGCATATTGCACTGCATCCGTAAAAAATAACGCGCCGTATGCATGCGTTAGCTTTGCGCATTCCGCAATCGGCTGCAAGCACCCCGTTTCGTTATTCGCCGCCATGATTCCAACGAGCGCCGTATTCTCAGAAAGAAGGGCTTTTAGCGCATTCAACTCAACCATGCCCCCCTTGTTTACAGGAAGATAGGTCACGTCAAAGCCGTATTTTTTTAGCATTTCGCCGGCATGTAATACCGCATGATGCTCGATTGCGGACAGCACCACGTGCGTCCTACCCTTCGACCTTTGCGCAAGCGCACCGCCGATCACTGCCCAGTTATCCGCTTCCGTGCCCCCCGAAGTAAAGTACACCTCGTTCGGCTTTGCATGAATCGCCGCCGCCAAGGAATCCCTTGCCTCGTCCACGGCGTTCATCGCCTTTCTGCCCAAGCCGTGCGGAGAATCCGCATTGCCGTAATCCTGGGTGAAATACGGGCGCATTTTTTCAAATATTTCGTTGTCGAGCGGCGTTGTTGCCGCATGATCGAGATAAATTCTGTTCATAGCTTTTTTATTATACCCTCTTTTTGTTCGTTTGTCAATCGGAATAAACGGCGGAAAACGCCACTTATGCGCCGTATAGGAAAAATATTCTAAAAAAATTTGAACTTTTTTCAAAAACCCCCTTGAAAAATGTTAGAAAATATAATATAATGGTTGCAATTATCGGTTCTTTTGTAAAAATATGAAGACGTTGAGAGAATATTTTATATTTTTACGCCCCATCGACCGATAAAATATCTAAACAAGACAGGGGGATTTTTATTATGAGCAAAAATTTTGAGAGCATCCGTAACATTGCGGTCGTAGGCCACAGCGGCGAGGGTAAAACCACGCTCGTTGAGGCAATGCTTTTTAACGGCGGCGTAATCGACCGTATGGGTAAAGTTACCGACGGTACGACAGTGAGCGACTATGACGATTTGGAAAAAGCCAAGACGATGTCTATTTACACGTCTTGCTCCAACCTTATCTGGAAAGACGTCAAGGTAAATCTTCTCGATTTGCCCGGCTACTACGATTTCGAGGGTGAACGCAACGAGGGTCTGCGTGCGGCAGGCGGCGCACTCCTTGTTATCGGCGCGAACGGCGTGCTTCCCATCGGTGCGGAATCGATTGTAGATTCCTGTTTAAGACTTGGTAAACCGCTCATTATCTTCATCAACGGTATGGATAAGGAGAATGCGGATTATCTCGGCACCGTCAATGCTTTGAAGGCGAAGTATTCGGGTAAACTCGCGCCTATCCAGATTCCTATTATGGAAAACGGTAAAATGCAAGGCTGTATCAACGCATTGCAGGAACGCGCGTATTTATTTAAGGACGGCGGCCCTCAGGAAATCGCTATTCCCGAAAATATGAAAGACCAAGTGGAAGAAATGAAAGCGCAGCTCATGGAAACGGCGGCTGAAAACGACGAAATGTTGCTCGATAAGTATTTCGAAACGGGCGATCTTACTCGTGAAGAAACCATCCGCGGTATCCGTATCGGTATCGCTTCCGTCAATACCATTCCCGTCATGGCTGGTTCGGCACTTACCAACCGCGGCGTTATCAACCTTTTGAATGAAATCGTTACGTATATGCCCTTGGCTCGCGAACGCTTGAACACGATGGTTGAGGACCTCAATGAGCCCGGTAAAGTATACTCCCTGCATACGGAAGCCAACGCGCCTTTCGCAGCGCAGGTATTCAAGACTGTAATCGACCCGTTCTCGGGTAAGCTCAGCTATTTGAAATCCTTCCGCGGCGTTTTGAAGAGCGGCTCGACCGTTTGGAATCCCAACACCGAAACAGAAGAAAGAATCGGTCAAATTTACGCCCTTCGCGGCAAGAAAATGGAACCCGTTGACGAGCTTGCAGCAGGCGATATCGGCGCGGTAAATAAACTCAACAACACCAACACGGGCGACACCCTTTGCGATCCCAACGCAAAAGTAAAGTTCTCCCCCATTTATTTCCCGAAGCCCACGCTGTTCATGTCCGTTGCGGCGGAAAAGAAAGGCGAAGAGGATAAGGTTTTCGCAGGTCTTGCAAAGCTCAAAGAAGAAGACTACACCTTCTCTATTGAAAAGAACGCGGAAACGGGCGAAATGGTCATCGGCGGTCAGGGCGACGCGCAGCTTGAAATCCTCGCGAAGAAGGTAAAAACGCGTTACGGCGTAGATATGAAGCTCTCTGAACCGAAGATTGCTTACCGAGAAACCATTCGCGGCAAGGCAGAAGCGGAAGGCAAGCACAAGAAACAGTCGGGCGGACACGGTCAGTACGGTCACGTTAAGATTCGTTTCTCCCCCAGCGAAGAAGAATTCGTATTCGAAGAAGAGGTTGTTGGCGGCGCAGTACCCAAGAACTACTTCCCCGCGGTTGAAAAAGGCCTGCGTGAATGCATGGCGGAAGGCCCTCTTGCCGGCTATCCCGTAACCGGACTCAAAGCCGTGCTTTACGACGGAAGCTATCACGACGTTGACTCGAACGAGCTCTCCTTCAAGATGGCGGCTTCGATTGCGTTCAAAGAAGGCTTGAAGAATGCAAAACCCGTTCTTCTTGAACCCATTTACAGTCTGAAAATTGCCGTTCCCGGCGATTACCTCGGCGACGTTATGGGCGACATCAACAAGCGTCGTGGTCGTATCATGGGTACGGACACCGAGGGCGGTCGTTCGATTATCTCCGCGGAAGTTCCTCTTGCGGAAATCAAGACGTATACCATGGAGCTTCGTTCCTTGACCCGCGGCAGCGGTAAGTTCGTCTCCGAATTCTTGGGCTATGAGGACGTTCCTCCTATGCTCGTGGATAAGATTATTGCCGAAGCGCAAAAAGCATAAGCCGTTTCGGTAAGGTTAAAAGTCTTTCGGAATCCCCCTCCGAAAGACTTTTTTATTTTCCCCCTTTTCCTCTTTACAAATTTTTGTATTTATGCTATACTAAATTTATGAAATACGATTACAAAACCCTCTACAATAAAAATGCGGAATGGTACAATGCCCATCCAACGGCAAAAGAGGCATTGAAGCTTTTTAATATATTCCTCTCTTGGCTGTTCGTGTTTTCCTATGCGGTCACCATTTTCCAGATTATACAGACGCACGCCTTAGAGCCCAGAGCTTTCACTTGGTTTTTATTTCTACCCTTGCTTTGTCTGATGCTGGTCAGCATGATGCGTTTGGGCTTTGACCGTCCCCGTCCCTACTCGGAAGACGGCGCGAATATTGAGCCCCTCATTAAAAAGAAGGGGAACGGAAAATCCTTCCCCAGCCGTCACGTTGCCTGCGCATTCGTCATTGCAACCGTGATTTTGGCACATTATCTTCTCGCGGGAATTTTCCTGCTTTTTACCGCAGTCCTCCTTGCCTATATTCGGCTCGCCGCAGGATTGCATTATCCCTCGGATGTTTTTGTCGGTGCAGGTATCGGCTTGCTTGGCGGGCTCGTAATATTCTTCATTTAAAAACGGACAAGCGTTTCTTTTTTAGAAACGCTTGCTTTTTTTATCAAAATGCTGTATAATACTATCACAACCGAATACGAACGCGCGGTACGCCTTGTACGCAAGGCGTTTAATAGGGAAGAGAGAACTTTGAAAATTACTACACTGCCCCCGCAACCGTAAGGGCGTTTCGTCCCCTTTCACTGTATTTTTATGGGAAGGATGGGGACAGGTATGCGTTAAACGCATACAAAACGCCGTAAGTCGGGAGACCTGCCCAGCGTTTTTGATTGCCGAGTTTTTGAGGGGATGCGAAAACAACGTTAGCACCACCGTTTTTTAAAACGGTTCTTTCCGCTTGACTGTTTCCGAACACCTTTCATTTAGGCTGTTCGGAATTTTCTTTTAGGAGGCGTTTTATGAAACGCAAGCTTTGTATCCTTCTCTCTCTTTTTTGTTTTACAACCGCCAGTCTCACTCTTATGAGCGGCTGCAACAAAGAAACTGCTACCTCCGTTTCAGCAAGCTCCTTTTCCTGCACCTTAGAAAGTGCGACGGAGACTCTAATCGTCGTGAAAGTAGAAAAAACGGTCGGCGAAGAAACGCTTGCCGATGCATTGGCTTTGTTGCAAGAAAACGGAGCCCTCACCTACAAAATCGAAAACGGTATGCTTTCCAGCCTCAACGGTAAAACCAACGCCGTGGATTTCTCCTCCTGCTGGATGGTGTATTCCTCGGATGAGGAATTTACCGACGCCTCTTGGGGTACGGTTTCCTATAAGGATATGCGCCTTGGCTCGACAATCGTCGGCGTGGAAGTGCTTCCGCTTACAGACGGAGAATATTACGCCTTTTCTTATGATACCTTTTAATATAGGCAGGTATGGATTGAATTAAAAAGAATGGGGCAGGTATGCGTTCACAAAACATGGAAAAACAGAAAAAACGAGCGGTGCATTCGGCAAAGGAATGCGCCTTTCTCGCCGTGTTTGTGGCGCTTGTCATTGCCGTTCAGCTCTGTTTTGCGGCAATTCCTGGTGTAGAGCTTGTCACCGTACTTTTCCTTGCTTATGCCTACGTAATGGGCGCGAAACGCGGCATGCTCGCCGCGACGGTATTCACCCTTTTACGGCAGTTTCTTTTCGGGTTTAACCCCGTTGTCTTTTGTTTATATATCGTATATTTTAACGGCTTCGCTTTGCTGTTTGGTACGCTTGGTAGGAAATGGAAAAACAGCGTTCGCGCGCTTCCTTATCTCGTCGTTTTTGCATGTATTTGTACCGCGTGCTTTACCCTGCTTGACAATCTTTTAACACCGCTTTGGTATGCTTTCAGCAAACGTGCGTTTAAGGTATATTTCCTTGCCTCCCTTTCCGTAATGCTGCCGCAAGTGCTTTGCACGGCGATTTCCGTGTTTATCCTCTTTATCCCCCTGCAAAAGGTGTTTTTGCAAGCGAAGCGTAGCCTTTGATTCATGAAATAATAAACCGCCTCGGCTGATTGCCGAGGCGGTTTTATTGCGATTTTATAATTTTATTGCACCATGGTCAAGCAAGACGTCCGCAAGCTTCGCAAGACGCTTTGGGGATAAGGTTTCCCCTCTCGCTTTGTCCTCGACCCCTGCTTCCTCTAAAATTGCTTTTGCCTGCTCTCTCGTGAGCGAAAAATAATTCACAAGGTTGTTTTCAAGGGTTTTGCGGCGGTTCAAAAAGGCGCATTTTACCGTTTGACGGTAGGCTCTTTCGTCCTTCACCTCAATCCTGCCCCTCTCAAATTCAATTTTGACTACCGCAGAATCTACGTTCGGACGAGGATAAAACAAATTCCGCGATACTCGTTTTACGATTTTCGCATTCCCCTTTAAAGCGATTGCCGCCGTGATAGAACCGTACTCGGGCGTGTCCTCTTTCGCACAAAAACGCTCGGCTACCTCTTCCTGGACCATAATCGACAGCCCCTGCACCTTGTCGCTCTCCTCCAACAGCTTGGTGACGAGCGGCGTGGTGATATAATAAGGCAAATTCGCAACGACCGTATATTCCTCGATTTCTTTTTCAAACTCTTTTAAATTGAGCTTGTTGAAATCCCGAAAGATGACCTCGACGTTTTCAAGCCCCGACAGCGTTTCCGCCAAAACGGGCTGTAAGTCGCGGTCGATATCGAAGGCGTATACCTTTTTCGCGGTCTCCGCAAGCGCGCGTGTAAGCGTGCCTGCGCCGCAACCGATTTCCACGACCGTCGTTTCGGAAGTGATTCCCGAAGCCTCGACGATGGAACGGAGCAAATTTCCGTCCGAAATAAAGTTCTGACCGAACTGCTTTTTAAAATGGAATCCGTGTTTTTCCAATACGGAACGAAGTTCTTGCATGCTATTTCTCCGTGGATTAGGAATCTGTGATATAACTTCTTACGTACAGAGGAATTTTGACGCTTTCCGCCAAACGCTTGCAAGCCTCCACTTCCTCTTCCCCGATGCAGTCAACGATAGAGAAACGGCAATCCACGCCGTTCTTACGGCAGAGCTTAGCAAACTCTATCATGCCCGCAAAGCCGCTTTCCTTGAACTGGGAACGACAGATAGGCTGATACTTTTCATAGCAAGACGCATTGAGGGAAATGTTCACGAAATCGATTTTGTCTTTCAACTCGGGAACGATATCGCGCTTGTTAATCAAGTTCCCCTGACCGTTCGTATTCAAACGAGTCTTTAAGCCCTTTTCATGGAAATAATCGCAAAGCGCAACCATCTCCGCCACCTTATACGTCGGCTCGCCAAAGCCACAGAAAACTGCCTCCTTGAAGCGGGATAAATCCCCAAAGCCCTTCGCCGCCGCAATCACCTTTTCCACCGTCGGATCGCCGTGACGAATCCAAAGATAGTTCCCATAATAACTCGTCCGTTCGTTTCTTACGCAGAAATCGCAGGCGTTCGAGCACTTGTTCGTGAGGTTGACGTAGAGGTTACCGTCCAACGTATAAAGGTAGGTGTCCTTGCGGTTTTCCTCCTTGTTGTTGCCCCCTTTATTTGCGTTTGCCTTGTCCTTGCCCTTATCGTTTTTATTTTTGGGCTGGTTTTGTTTGTTGTTTTGATTTTGCTGATTTTGGTTCTTTTCAGCCTTTTGCGCATTCTGCTTTTGTTGATTTTGCTGATTCTGCTTCTGCGCGTTCTGATTTTGCTGACCTTGCTGATTCTGCTTTTGACCGCCCTGACCGCTTTGCGCATTTTGCGCATTTTGATTTTGCGCGTTCTGTGCGTTCTCGCGGTTGCCATGGTTGTGCCCGTGGCGATGGCGGTTGCGTCTGCGTCTACCGTTTCCCGATGGCGTTTGGCCGCTTGCCTGCGCGCCGCTTTGCGCAGCCGCAGGGTTGTTTTGATTGTTTTTCTTATTCTCTTCCATGGAATCACTTTAACCTGAAAAATAAGCGACGGGCATTCTCCAAAATCGTATTTTTCAGCTCCTCCTCGTTTTCGTTACGAAGCGCCGCGAAATTCTCCACGACGTATTTTACGTTCTTCGGCTCGTTCGGGAACACCCCTCGATAGGGTACGGGGGTAAGGTACGGACAATCCGTTTCCGATAAAAGCAGGTGGGCAGGTACGAGCCGAACGCAATCCTGCACCTTTTTCGCATTCTTGAACGTGGACGGTCCACCAAAGGAAAACGCCAAGCCAAGCTCGATGAAATCCCGCAGCATTTCAGGGGAATAGGAATAGCAGTGCATAAGTCCGCCGTGCTTTAAAAGCGAACGCTGCTCCCTTAAGATTTCCAAGGTTTCCTGCGCCGCGTCACGGCTGTGCAAAACGACGGGCAAGCCAAGCTTATCCGCAAGCTGAAGCTGCTCGATAAACAAACGTCTTTGCACTTCTTTCGGGGGATTGTCCTCAAAGTGATAATCCAAGCCGATTTCCCCGACTGCGAGGCATTTTTCATGCCCGCAAAGCCGTCCGATTTCCTCTAAATCCCCAACGTTATATTTTTTGAGTTCACTCGGGTGAAAGCCTGCACAAAAATATACGTCTTCGTGTGTTTCGGCAAGCGCTTTCGCGAGCTTCGAGGATGCGAGGTCGAAGCCCGAACAAACAATTCGTCCTACACCGTGCTCCTTGGCGCGACGTAAAACCTCCTCCACGCCGCCGACAGCCTCAAACTCGTCACCCGTCAAATGACAGTGTGCGTCGATATACATAATCAACCGAGGTTTGCGCCGCTTTTTAATTCGGCTTTATCGGGTACGATTAAGGACAGCGTGCCGTCCTCGTCCTCCGCTGCCAAAATCATGCCCTCGGATACGACACCGCAAACCTTTCTCGGCGCGAGGTTGGTAACGAATACTACTTTCTTGCCGACCATTTCTTCGGGCTTATAATGCTTTGCAATCCCCGATACGACCGTGCGGATTTCTTCCCCAAATTTTACCGTTTCTTTCAAGAGCTTCGAGGACTTGGGTACGGGCTCGCACGCAATAATCTCGCCCACGCGGAGCTGTACCTTTTCGAAATCCTCAAACGCGATTTCGGGTACCTTTGCTTCCTCTACCGCTTCCGTTTTAGCCTCGGGCTGTTTTGCGGCTTCGGGGTTCAGCTTTGCCTGCTCCGCAGCGTATGCCGCCGCCTGCTCTGCGCGGATTTTTTCGATTTCAGGTGCGAGAACCTTGAAGTCCAAACGAGCAAAGAGCGGAGGAATTGCCGTTACGGTTACGCTGTCGCGTAAACCGAACTCTTCACAAGCCTCCAAGCTTCTGCTTTCGCCGCCGTATGCGGAGAAAATCTTTTTAGAGGTCTCAGGCATGAAGCTATCGAGAAGGCTCGCGCCGATTTGAATCGCTTCTGCGAGGTTATACAGAACGTCGTTAAGACGGGATTTTTTGCTCTCATCCTTTGCAAGCACCCAGGGCATCGTTTCGTCGATGTACTTATTCGCACGACGGAAAAGAGTAAACACTTCGGAAATTGCGTCGGCAATACGCAGCTCGTCTGCTTTCGCGCGTACTTTTGCGGAAATCCCCGTTACCGTTGCCTTGAACTCTGCATCGGGGTCTTCTTCGTTCGCCTTTTCAGAGCGCACTACCGTACCGCCGAAATACTTATCAATCATGGCAATCGTGCGGCTGACGAGGTTACCAAGCACGTTGGCAAGATCGGTATTGAAACGCTCGGTTACAAGCTCCCAAGTAATCTGACCGTCGTTATCGAACGGCATTTCATGGAGCACGAAATAACGCACCGCGTCCACGCCGAAAAGGCGTGCAAGGTCATCCGCATAGATTACGTTGCCCTTGGATTTACTCATCTTCCCATCGCCCTGCAACAGCCAAGGATGCCCAAATACCTGCTTAGGCAAAGGCTCGCCAAGTGCCATGAGGAAAATAGGCCAGTAAATGGTATGGAAACGAAGAATGTCTTTGCCGATCAAATGCAAATCCGCAGGCCAGTATTTTTTATAATTCTCGCCATGATTCCCGTCTGCGTCGTAGCCGATACCCGTGATATAGTTGCTGAGCGCGTCCATCCAAACGTATACGACGTGGCGGTTGTCGAAATCGACGGGAATCCCCCACGTGAACGAGGTACGGGACACGCAGAGGTCCTGCAAGCCCTTCAAAAGGAAATTGTTCATCATCTCGTTCTTTCTTGAAACGGGCTGAATGAATTCGGGATGGGTATTGATATGCTCGATAAGCCGATCGGCGTACTTGCCCATCTTGAAGAAATACGCTTCCTCTTTCGCAGGCTTTACGTCTCTGCCGCAGTCAGGGCATTTGCCGTCGACGAGTTGGCTTTCCGTCCAGAAGGATTCGCAAGGCGTACAGTACATACCCTCGTAGTAGCCTTTATAAATATCCCCTTGGTCGTAGAATTTTTTGAACATTTTTGCGACCTGCTTTTCGTGGTACGAATCGGTCGTTCTCATGAATTTATCATAGGAAGTATCTACGAGATCCCAAATTCCTTTAATCTCGTTTGCAACGCCGTCTACGAAAGCCTGCGGCGTTACGCCTGCCGCCTGCGCCTTTTCCTGAATCTTCTGGCCGTGTTCGTCCGTGCCCGTCTGGAAAAAGACGTCGTAGCCTTCTTTTCTTTTGAATCTCGCAATCGCGTCGGCAAGAATCGCCTCATAGGTGTTCCCGATATGGGGTTTACCCGAAGTATACGCAATCGCCGTTGTGATATAATAGGGTTTCTTTGCCATAAAACCTCTCTCCTTCTTGCGGATTTGTTCTTTTCAGCACCGAAAACCCGCAGTATAGTATGCCGTTTTTCCTATTATATACTTTTTTTATAAAAAAGTAAACCGTTTTCAAAAGCCTTTCGGGCATTTTTGAAAAAGCCCTCTCATATAATACGGCATGAACCTTCTTTTCGCTATCGTGTTTACCGTATCCACCTTTTTACTGCTCTGCACCTCGCCCGAGCAGTTTTTAAGCGCGCTCCTCGACGGAGCCGGTAAAAGCGCGAGCCTGTGCGTTTCCCTCGTCGCAACCTATGCCGTTTGGATGGGGCTTATCCAAGTCTGGCAGGATAGCGGCATTACGAAAGCGGTCTCTAAGCTCGTGAAGCCGATTGCGAAAAAGCTCTTTAAAACGACTGACGACGAGGCGCTTGAAGCCATTTCCATGAACCTGTCCGTCAATCTTTTAGGGATTTCGGGCGCGGCAACTCCTTACGGAATCAAAGCGGCGCAAAGGCTGGATAAAACGGAGAATGCGGAATACGCCTCGGCAATGCTGTTCGTATTAAACGCCACCTCCTTGCAGCTTCTCCCTACCTCGATTGTTGCCGTCCGCGTTGCGCTCAAAAGCGGCTCGCCTACCGATATCATTCTACCGACGATTTTCGCCACACTGCTTTCGACCGTGCTTGGCGTTCTTTTAACCAAATTGTTTATAAAGCCTGCCGTTACGCAGAAAAAGACGATAAAAAGCGGCAGGGATTTTATCCTTAAAAACGTAAAAATCGAGGGGGTAGGTACGAGATGAATTATATTTTATCCTTGCTTATCCCCATGATTTTTCTCTTTTCCTTTCTCTTTGCGCTTTCCCGAAAGGTAAAGGTCTACGACAGCTTCACCGAAGGGGTAAAGGGCGCAATTCCGTTGGTTCTTTCTATCTTCCCTTATATCGCTACCGTCGCTATGCTTTCTAAGCTTTTTGAGGTCAGCGGTTTAGAAAGTAAAATCACAAGCTTTATTTCCCCCTTTTTTCGATTCACGGGGATTCCCGAAGAGATAGCCTCTCTCGTACTCATCAAACCCTTATCGGGAAGCGGCTCGATTGCCGTTTTGACCCAGATTTTAGAGCGTTACGGCGTGGATAGCTATGCGGCGCGCTGCGCGTGCGTAGCATACGGTACGGCAGACACTATTTTTTATATCGGCGCCGTCTATTTCGCAGGAATCAAACGAAAAAAATTAACGGCGGCGTTCGTTATTTCTATCCTTTCTTATCTTGCCGCCGTGATTTTTAGCTGCTTTCTTTGTCGGATTATGTGAATTTTTTTAAAGAAATTAACAACTTTATGTGAATTTGTGAAAAATTAACATTTTTTGCGCAAACAATATACTTTTAAAAGAGTTTAAAAAATTTTAAAATTTTTCTTTACTTTTTCTTTTTTGCGTGATAAAATATACTTGTAAATCGGTTGTGGACAGCCGACTACATAACAAAGCTCATCATTTTCCCCCTTATCATATAGGTAACCGCCTTGGAGCCGTAAGGTTTCAAGGCGGTTATCGTTTTCAACAAAACAGCCGCGCTGCTTTTTGCAGCGCGGCTGTTTTTCATTTGTTTTAATCGTGTACGGAAAGCCCCATTTCATAGGCGATTTGCATCAGCTCGGGACGGTTGAAAATCTCCCCTTTTTCATATACGCCCTTGCCGTATAACGTGCCCTTTTCCTCATAGCCGTTAATGCACATTGCAAAGCCGTGGAAGCAAGCAAGCGTGATGTCGAGGGTATCCTCGTCCGCTTCCGCCGCCGTGGCAATATAGTAGAGTTCCTTGTTGGCGATTTCCGTCCAACGCGCCACCGTCCGATCGAGCACCGTCTTTAACTGCGCACAAATCGAATAGAAGTACACGGGGCTGGATAAAACGAGTACGTCACAGTCGATAATCTTCTGCAATAGCTCGGTCATGTCGTCGTTCAACGCACACCTGCCCCCGTGGTCTTTGCAATAATAGCAGCCTGTGCAGTACCCGATTTTCTTTTCGGCTACGCGTACCTTTTCCACTTCGTTTCCCGCTTCAATAGCTCCTTTTGCGAACTCGTCGCAAAGCACGTCCGAATTGCCGCCCTTTCTCGGGCTGCCCGATAAAATAAGCACCTTTTTCACCTTTCTATTCTCCTTGTTGTAGCTGTGTGTATTTCTTTTGAATCTCTGCGTAGGCTTCCGTCGGGTCGTCCGTTTCCCAAACCGCGCGTTCCATGGGGCAAAACCCCGTCTTGTCACGGTTCATAATCCTATCCACGCGTTTATCGTAAATGCAGGTGATTCCAAATTCTTGAAACACCTTTTCGGCTGCAAGACTAATCACCTGCGCATAGACCGCGCGCACGGACAGTAAAACGTATAAAAACGCCGCCGCTTTCCCTACGACTTTATCCGCTGCAACGCCGCCAAAAAGCTTTCGTCCTTCGTTCACCCATTCAAGCAAAGGCGCAACGCCGCGACGCTTTGAGGATAGCTCCATGCCGCTCCCGACAATCGCGCAGGTGTACCCCTTTTCAAGAAAGGCTTTCGCTTTTTCTAAGTATTCTGCCGTCATTTTAAACGCTCGGAAAAATCCGCTAATACCTCGGAAATTGCGATTCGCTGCGGACATACCCCCTCGCAAGCACGACAAGCAATACACGCCGACGGCCGCTTGTCTTCCGCAAGCGCGGAAATTCGCATCGGCGCAATAAAGCCGCCGCCACTAAATTTATGCTCGTTATAAAGCTCCAAAAGCTCGGGTATGTTCAAGCCCTGCGGACAGTATTCCGTACAGTAGCGGCACGCAGTACAAGGGGTTATTCCCTCCAACATTTCCGAAAGAATGTTCTCTAACGCTTTGCCTTCGGCTTCGTTTAACGGTTTCTCCGCCGCATACGTTTCCACGTTCTCTTTGAGCTGCGCAAAATTCGACATGCCCGACAGCGTTACGACCAAGCCCTCTTTGCTCTGTAAAAATCGAAATGCCCATGCGGCAATCGATTCGTCGGGGCGAAGCGCCTTTAACACCGCCTCGTACTTTGGTGCAAGCTGCGCAAGCTTACCGCCGCGAACAGGCTCCATAACCCAAACGGGAATTCCGTATTCCTGCAATAATTGCACCTTTTCCGCGCCCTTTTGGAAGGTCCAGTCAATCCAGTTGAGCTGCAACTGCCCAAACTCCATTGCGTGTCCGTACTTTTCCAAAAAGCGTTTCAGGGTAGGCAAATCCGCATGCGCCGAAAAACCGAGATGACGGATTCTGCCGTTTGCTTTTTGTTGCATTAAATAATCGAAGATACCGTTTTTCTCGTCGAGATATTCCTCGATATTCCTTTCGCAGACGTTATGGAAAAGATAGAAATCGAAATACTCCGCGCCTGTTTTTTCAAGCTGTTTCTCGAAAATTTCCTCTACCTTGCCCATATTCGAAAGGTCGTAACCAGGGAATTTATCCGCTAAATAATAGCTGTCGCGCGGATATTTTTTGAGCAGCTTGCCCGTAACGATTTCCGATTGTCCGTTGTGATACCCCCATGCGGTATCAAAATAATTTACGCCGTTTTGAATGGCATAATCGAACATTTCCGCCGTTTGCGCCTCGTCAATTTCACCGTTTTCCTGCGTCGGAAAACGCATACAGCCCATACCAAGCGCCGACAGCTTCTTTCCTTTAAAATCCTTAAAAATCATATCCTTACCTCTTTATTCTCTACCTACAAGCTCGTCTAAGCTGATTCCGTAAAAATCCGCAAGCTTGATACAGTCGTCCATATTTGGCGTGCGTTTATTCTGCTCCCAACAAGAAATCGCTTGCTGAGAAATCCCCGTAGCCGTTGCCAACTCTCTTTGAGATAAACCTTTTTCCTGCCTAAATTCTTTAAAGCATTTTCCGTAATCCATTTTATTCTCGATAAATTAGTGCTTTATTCTCTACCTACAAGCTCGTCTAAACTGATTCCGTAAAAATCTGCAAGCTTGATACAGTCCGCTATGTTGGGAATATTCACCCCTTTCTCCCATGCGCTGACCGTCGATTGCGGAATTCCTGTCTTTGCAGCAAGTTCCATTTGTGTTAAATTATGTATCTTTCGCTGTTCTTTGAAACTTTCATGAATATTCATCAATCCGTCAATCCTAATAAATAATCTGCGCTTATTTCAAAAATACGGCAAAGCTGTATTAACGTTTCCAAATTCGGCTCCGTTCGCCCCTGTTCATAGCTTGCATATCCGTTAGGAGAAATCCCCAAACGCTCGTATACGTCTTTTTGCGTCATACCGCATTCTTTGCGTATACTTTTCAATCTTTCACAAAACCGCATAATTATTCCTCCTCTTTTTATTATCTTATCATAAACTACCCAAAATGGGTTGACAATACCCATTTTGGGTAGTATAATATATTTTGGAGGTGTTATATGGAATCTTTTATTGATTTGACTTTTTATCGTTTGTTGGAAGAGACGTCCACTTTTAAAAATCATTGCGCAACCGACGAGGAGTATGCGGCATACGAGTGGTTGCAAAAGAATTTGAAAAAGGATGATTTTGCGGCGTTTGAAAGGTTTTTGAATATGCAAATGGACAGAGAGTGTGAATTTGAGCGCGAGCTGTTTCATCTTGGGTTTCGGGCGGGCTTTCAGTTTGCCTTGGAGGCTTTAAACGTTGATTTTAAAATCAAATTTCCATGAAAAAATCCCGTCGGCTGCCCGACGGGATTTTATTATTGCTATTAAATTATTTTGCGCAGTTGTCTTTCAAAATCTGGAGGTTATCCATGATTTCCTTAGGCATCTTGTCGCCGAAGTTCTCCGCATAGTAGGTCGTGATTTCTTCTGCTTCTGCTGCCCAACGAGCCTTATCAACAACAAGGAGCTTATCAAGCGTTTCTGCCGTGATGTCGCAGTTTTCGATGTTGATATCCTTTGCATAAGGAAGATAACCGATAGCGGTTTCACGAGCTTCTACCTTGTTTTCGCAACGGTCGAGAATCCAGTCGAGTACGCGCATGTTGTCGCCGAAGCCAGGCCACATGAAGTTGCCGTTTTCGTCCTGACGGAACCAGTTAACGTTGAAAATCTTGGGCTGTTTGCTTTCTTCTACTTTCGCACCCATGTCGATCCAGTGCTGGAAGTAACGGTCAACCGAGTAGCCCATGAAGGGTTTCATAGCCATGGGGTCGTGACGAAGAACGCCTACTGCACCCGTAGCAGCTGCCGTCGTTTCGGAGGACATAATCGTACCTACGAACGTACCGTGGTTCCAGTCTCTGGACTGATATACAAGCGGAGTCGTGGTAGCTCTTCTACCGCCGAAGATGATTGCGGAAAGAGGCACGCCTTCTTTCGAGTTGAATGCAGGCGAAATGCAAGGGCAGTTTTCTGCGGGAGCGGTGAAACGGGAGTTGGGGTGTGCCGCGTTACGTCCGCAATCGGGCGTCCAAGGCTTACCGGTCCAGTCGATGAGCTCAGCAGGAGCCTGCTTCGTGAGCTTTTCCCACCAAACGGTGTTGTCTGCGGGGTTGAGCGCAACGTTGGTGAAAATCGTGCCCTTCATTGTGGAATGCAATGCGTTGGGGTTGGATTTTTCGTTGGTACCAGGCGCAACGCCGAAGAAACCGTTTTCGGGGTTACAAGCCCAAAGTCTGCCGTCTTCGCCGACTCTAATCCAAGCGATATCGTCGCCTACGCACTGTACTTCGTAGCCAGCGTCGAGGTACTGCTTGGGAGGAATGAGCATTGCAAGGTTCGTCTTACCGCAAGCGGAAGGGAACGCAGCCGCAACGTATTTCATTTCCTTGTCCTGAGGGCGTTTTACGCCAAGGATAAGCATGTGTTCTGCCATCCAGCCTTCTTTTCTGCCGAGGTTGGTAGCGATACGAAGTGCAAAGCACTTTTTACCGAGCAATACGTTACCACCGTAAGCGGAGTTCACGGAAATAATCGTATTATCTTCGGGGAAATGCATGATGTATCTCTTTTCGGGGTCTACGTTACATTTTGCGTGGAAGCCCTTAACGAAGTCGCCGTCTGCACCGAGTGCGTCAAGGCACATCGTACCTACTCTCGTCATGATCATCATGTTGAGTACAACGTAGATGGAATCGGTGATTTCAATACCGATTTTGGAGAAAGGAGAACCTACTACGCCCATGGAATAGGGAATAACGTACATCGTTCTGCCCTTGTATGCGCCTTTTGCGATTTCATTGACCATCGCGTATGCGTCTTTGGGAGCTTTCCATTTAACGATGGAATGAGGAAGCGCGTCCTCTTCGTTTTCACAGCAGATGAAGGTTCTGTCTTCAACGCGTGCAACGTCGTTTTCAGCCGTTCTGTGATAGTAGCAGCCAGGCAATTTTTCCTGGTTGAGCTTAATCATCTCGCCGGTAGCGCAAGCTTCTTCACGAAGGGCGTCTCTCTGCGCGTCGCTTCCGTCGATCCAGACCACTTTATCGGGCTGTGCGAACGCTTCTACGTCCGCTACGAATTGCAACACTTTCTTGTTGTTAGTCATATTGTTTATCTCCTTTGAATGATAATTTTAACATTTTTAGTTTGGTGAACGCTTTTCTCTCACAAAACACATGCGTAGTACCGCATTTTCACCGAATACATTATATCATAAAAAAAATCGATTGTAAACTGTTTTATTCAAAAATTTTTCGATAATTGCAATTTTTACCAAACGTTCACAAAGTTTTATTCCCCTTTTCGGCTATTCCTTTCGTCCGTACTGGAAAAGTCGGTTGGCAGACAAGGTGAGCTGCATCGTTTTTCGGTCGATTTCCGCCGTTTCCTCCGCGCTATAACGGACGTTGGAAAAGAACACCAAAATAATCGAGGAATACCCCGTTACGATAATCAACAGCACGGGCAATACCCCGCCGTGAAAGACGAGCGAAATCACTAACAATAACGTGGAAAACAACAGCTCTTTCCACTGGAATTTAATCGCAAACCAAAACCCGACCTCTTTCGACGATTTCGGCGTAACGATAAACTTCGCTTTCTTGCCGAATAACCCCAGCAATGCGGATACGAGCGAGGTGGTGAGCATCGAGCCGTACAGCATGACGACGGATACCGTATACACAATGGTTCGAAGCGGGTTCAAGCGGAAGGTCCACGTGATAAAATCGTTGAGCATGGGCGAGAAAAAGAAAATGATTGTGGGAATAATCATCCAAGCCGCATACGCCGCGCCAAGATCGATGGCAAGAAGCGGCGCAATCATGAGATTTGCAAAGATGAAAAAAGCGAAAATTGCCGTCAAAGGCAGATTGTAGGTAAAGAGTACAATGTCCATTTTTTCAAACCATTTCATCTTGGACGCCGTAATTCTGCCCGTGTATTTTTTGATGAATTCAAGGTTCCCTTGCGTCCATTTCGAATGCCGCTTTTTAAACGCCACGTAATCGATGGGATATTCCTCGCGGCAGACGATATTCGGGGCAAACGCTACGTAGTAGCCTGCGCTTCTCGCCTCGATACTAAGACACAAATCCTCGGCAACAAGCGGCGGAAAACCACCCGCCTTGTCGTAGCAATCGCGCTTAATCATCGCGCCGTGACCAAGCATGGTCGAAAAGCCGTAAAAGTGCTTCATCGTTTGATAGGTCGGCCAGTGTGAGTTTACCCCAACGTGAAAAAGCTTCATAAAAAAATTGCGGTTTCTATCGGAAACGTGATTCGCCTGTACGATTCCAACGTTCTCATACGCATAAAAGTATTTCAAGCTCTCTTCAACGTAGTTTTCAGGAATAATCTCGTCCGAGTCCAAAATCACGAAAAAATCATAGCCTGCCGCGCGGCATTCCTCGCTTTGGAAATAGTTGTTGATATTCCCTGCTTTAAAGCCTTTTCGGTCCGTTCTGCGCACGACCTTGATGCCGTGTTTCTCCGCAAACGCGTCCACCGCGTCCTTATACGCCGCCTCCGTCGAATCGTCTAAAATCACCGTATCGACGTTTGAATAGCTCTGCTTTAAGCACTTTTCCAGGCTCGTTCCGTCGAAATCGTTGCAGGTACAATACGCCATTAGCACCTTATCCTGAACGTTCGAAACGTCGGTGTCAATGACCTTATAATACCGCTTTAACAGCCTGCTTCTAAAAATATAATACCAGACTACGTAAATAAAATCTTTTACGCCGTTCAGCCAAAAATAGGAAATGAACAAGCCGTTAAAAACGAGCAGTACTCTCGCGCCGATTTGTAAGCCCAAAGAAATACTTCTACCCGCTACAAAGGGTACGTTGACGATTTTCGGAAAAAAATACACCCACAAAAGGGTTGCAAGCAACGCCCATAACACCAACATAGTTATATAAAGCGTCGGGCTTTTCGCCATTGTATCCCGCGGATTTTTCCGTCTTTTTCTTTCTTCCATCTTTCTCTCCTTATGCTTTTACACTTATTTTGTCGCGTTTTTCAAATTTCATGCGGAAAAGCCGTTTTTGTGTTTGACAAACCGCGCCGATTCCGTTATACTATAATGTATAATCGAAAAAATAGTTTAAAAGCCGTTTAAAAATCGGTAAAAGGAATGGTACGAATATGAGAATCGTCGTCAAAGTCGGCACGTCCACGTTGGCGCATACAACGGGAAAACTGAATATCAAACGCACGCAGGCGCTCTGCCGTGTTTTGAGTGATTTGAAAAATGCGGGACATGAAGTAATCCTCGTTTCTTCGGGTGCAATCGGCATGGGGGTTGGAAAGCTTGGCTTAAAGGAAAAGCCTACGGATATCCCCACCAAACAGGCGGCGGCTGCCGTTGGACAATGCGAGCTGATGTATACCTACGATCGACTGTTTACCGAATATCATCATAACGTCGCGCAAATCCTACTTACGGGCGCGGATTTCGCCGCAGACGATCGGCATGATAATTTCACGAACACCCTCTCTCGGCTTTTGGAGCTCGGCGTCCTGCCTATCATCAACGAAAACGACACGGTGGCAACCGAGGAAATCAAGGTCGGCGACAATGACACGCTCTCCGCCTACGTTGCGGTCAGCGCAAAAGCAGAGCTGCTCGTCATCCTTTCCGACGTCAACGGGCTCTACGATAAGGACCCGCATAAAAACGCAGACGCAAAACTCATTGAACACGTACATGGGTCCCCCGAAGCGTTGTTGGACGTCGCAAGCGGCGCAGGCAGTGCCCTGGGTACGGGCGGCATGAAAACCAAACTTAAAGCCGCAAAAATCGCAGGAGAAGCAGGCTGTGATACGGTGATTGCAAATGGGGAGAACCCCGATCTGCTTTACGATATCGCCGCAGGAAAAGTAGGCGGCTACACAAAATTTTTCGCAAGGTAACCCTATGAAAACGACACAGGAAATCTTACAAAACGCAAAGGCGGCAGCAAGCGAGCTTGCCCTCCTTTCCCCCAAAACTAAAAACGCTGCGCTCATGAAAATGGCGGACTATCTCGAAAAGAACACAGCGGAGATTCTCGCCGCAAACGCCGAGGACGTCGAGGCGGCAAAAGCCACCCTCGGCGATGTGATGATCGACCGTTTGAAGCTCGATGAAAAACGCATTCGGGGCATGGCAAACGGTATCCGCGAGGTAGCGCAGCTCCCCGACCCGATTGGAAAAACACTGGACGAAAACGTCTTGAAAAACGGACTCGTCGTAAAAAAAATCCGCGTGCCTTTGGGGGTAATCGGCATTATTTACGAGAGCCGTCCCAACGTCACCTCCGACTCTGGCGCGCTGTGCTTTAAAAGCGGCAACGTTTGCGTGTTGCGTGGGGGCAGGGACGCGTTCAAGTCCTCTTTCGCCATCGTAAAGGTGTTGCGTGAAGCCCTGATTTCCGAGGGCTTAAACCCCGATTTCATCAACGTGGTCGAGGACGTTACACGCCAAAGCGCAACCGAGCTTATGACGGCGGTTGGATATATCGACGCACTCATTCCAAGAGGAGGCGCGGGTTTGATTCGGGCTTGCGTAGAGAACGCGCGCGTGCCGTGTATCCAAACGGGTACGGGAATCTGCCACGTCTACGTGGATATCGCGGCGGATTTCGATAAAGCCTTGAATATTTTAGAGAACGCAAAGACCTCTCGCCCCTCCGTT
>JAFUMY010000144.1 GCA_017482415.1 Clostridia bacterium | reverse complement strand
TATTCTTTTGCAAGCGGATTGGACGAAGCTTTGCGCGCGCTTTGGCGAATCTGCCTTTGCCGCGGAAAAGGCGTTAGAGAAAATGGGAATCTATCCCGAATTTTGTGACGGAAACGTCGTGACGTTCTATCTCTCTCCTGCAACGAAAATGAAGGATTTTAAAAAACTGCAACGGGTATTAAACAAGCTTTTTACAGAGTACCCTTATGCAGAAAAAGCCGAAGAAAATAACGCTGAACGCGTACCTGCCCCCCTCGTTTTTAATAAAGAATGGGAAACGGAGTGGGTGGAAACGGAAAAGGCTGCGGGAAGAGTTTGTGCCTTGAATTTCGGGCTGTTCCCCCCCTGCACCCCACTTTGTAAGCAAGGTGAGCGAATCCAAAAAGAGCAGCTTAGTCTGTTACAAAGTGCAAATCACGCGTTTGGATTAAAAAAAGGAAAAATTTTGGTTTATAAAGAACCGAAAGAGGAATAAGATATATGGCAAGAGGAAAATTTATCACATTCGAAGGCTGCGACGGTTGCGGTAAAAGCACCCAGCTCCGTTTGCTTAGCGAATACTTGACGGAGAACGGAATCCCCCACATTTTCACCCGTGAACCGGGCGGTGGCAAGATTTCGGAGGCGATTCGTGAAATTCTGCTCAGTGGCAAGAATATGGAAATGACGGACGCATGCGAGGCACTCTTATACGCGGCGGCGCGCGTGCAGCACCTTTCCGACCGTGTAGAGCCCGCTTTGCAGGAAGGCAAGCTTGTTATTTGCGACCGTTACGTGGATTCGTCCATGGCGTATCAGGCATACGGCAGAGGGCTTGGCGCAGAGTTTATCGGTCAAATCAACGGCTATGCGTTGAAGCATTACACCCCCGACGTGACGGTGTTTATCGACCTCACGCCCGAGGCGGCATTTTTGAGAAAACACGGCGCGGACGAAAACGACCGTTTGGAGCAAGCGGGCATGGCATTCCACAAACGGGTGTACGAGGGCTATAAAACACTTGCAAAAGAATCTCCCGAGCGTGTTGTTTCCATTGACGGCAATCAAACGCCGCAGGAAATTTTCGAAGCGGTCGTGAAAACTTTAAAGGACCGCGGTTGTTTGTAAGAAACGAGGCAGGTTATGGGCATTATTGAAATTCTTCTACTCGGTGTCGCGCTGTCGATGGATGCCTGCGCGATTGCGATGACAGACGGAATGGCAAATCCCAGAATGCGTGTCGGCAGAGTTTTGCTTATCGCATTGTTTTTCGGGGTATTCCAGATGCTAATGCCCCTTATCGGGTATTTTATCACGGGGGTTGTCGCAGACGTATTCTTGGACACGTTTGAGAAAATCTCAGGCTGGGTGGCGTTTATCTTACTTGCTTTTTTGGGCGTTAAAATGCTGCTTGAAAGTATCAAGGAAATGCGCGCTTGTCGGTGTGTGGATTCGGAAACGACGGGGGTATGTACGGGTTTACCCGCAACAAAGCCCGTTGAATCGCTCTCGATTCCCAAGCTCATTATACAGGCGATTGCAACGTCGATTGATGCCTTGGCGGTGGGGGTGACCCTGCAAATGGCGGCGATTTCACAAACGGGCTTGACGCTTGGCGTATGGGGCGCAACGGGACTGATTGGCGCAATCACGTTTGCCCTTAGCGTAGGCGCGGTATATATCGGAAAAGCGGTCGGGGATAAACTTGCGAGCAAGGCGGGGCTTCTCGGCGGCACGGTGCTACTTGCAATCGGAATCAAAATTCTTGTCGAATCTTTCTTATAAACTGTGTTAAGAATGTGAACGTTTGCTAAATCTTTGGTTTTTCATAGCAGAAACGCTTGAAAAACCTTTTTTCTTATGGTAAAATGATTAAGTCGTTTAAAACACGCTAAAAGCGTGTATAAAAAAACAAAATCCTAAAAGGGAGTTAGCATTTTGAATAGAAAATCAAAAACAATACTTTGGATCGTTCTTGCGGTGATTGCCGTTCTTCTCGTTGGCTTGTTGTTGACGAACGTAATCGGCGGCGCGAAAGAAATTTCCTATATCGAGTTTGAAGGTAAGTTGGCTTCGGGAGAAATCACGGAGCTGTATTTGGACGCCTATAACTGGACGGGTTACGTCAAAGACGCGAACGGTAAAGTTATCGCGACCTACACCACGGTCGGGCCCAGCGTATATTCCTATAACGATTTCTACGGTTTAATGGCAAATATCGGCTTTGATAAAGCGACTGCTTTGACGGTGAACTTTGCAGACCCCAACGCAGGCAGCATTTGGTCGAGCATCATTCCTTTCTTTGGTATCGTATTGGTTGCGCTTATGTTCTGGCTGATCATGCGCAGCGCTTCAGGCGGCGGCAATGCAGCGATGAACATTGGCAAATCCAAAGCCCAGATGCAGAGCAACCTTAAAGTGCGTTTCTCGGACGTAGCAGGCGCGGAAGAAGAAAAGGAAGAGCTCCGCGAAGTTGTGGAATTCTTGAAATCCCCGAAAAAATTCTCTGCACTTGGTGCAAGAATCCCCTCGGGCGTATTGCTTGTAGGCCCTCCGGGCACAGGTAAGACCCTGTTTGCGAAAGCGGTAGCAGGCGAAGCAGGCGTGCCTTTCTTCTCGGTATCGGGTTCTGATTTCGTGGAAATGTACGTCGGTGTCGGCGCAAAGCGCGTCCGTGACCTTTTCGACATGGCGAAAAAGAACCAGCCCTGTATTATTTTCGTGGACGAAATCGACGCAGTCGGCAGACGCAGAGGCGCAGGCCTTGGCGGCGGTCACGACGAGCGTGAACAGACCTTGAACCAAATTCTCGTTCAAATGGACGGCTTTGAAAGCAACGATGGTATCATCGTCATGGCGGCGACCAACCGCGCGGACATTCTCGACCCTGCGCTTCTTCGTCCCGGCAGATTCGACAGACAAATCAACGTCAATCTCCCCGACGTTAAGGGCAGAGAACAGATTTTGAAGGTCCATGCACGCAACAAGCCTATGGCTCCCGACGTAAACTTCAAGACGGTAGCCCGTATCACGGCAGGCTTCTCGGGCGCAGAGCTTGCGAACCTTTTGAATGAAGCGGCAATTCTTGCGGCACGCGCAGGTAAGAGCCTGATTGGAAATCTTGAGCTTTACGACGGTATCAATAAGGTGCTTATGGGCCCGCAGAAAAAGAGCCGCGTCGTTACCGAATCGGACAAACGCTGCACGGCATACCACGAAGCAGGTCACGCGGTACTTGCATGTCTTTGCAAGCACTGTGATCCCGTACACGAGGTTTCGATTATTCCTCGCGGCAGAGCCGCAGGCTATACCATGACCCGTCCCGAAACGGACGATAACGACGTTTCGTATAACAAGCTCGTGGATAATATCTGTATGTCGCTTGGCGGTAGAGTTGCAGAAGAGCTTGTAATCCAGGACGTAACGACGGGCGCAAGCGCGGACTTGCAGCACGTATCCGATATTGCAAGACGCATGGTTACCCAGTGGGGTATGAGCGACAAGCTCGGTCTTGTTGCGTATGATTCCGATCAGCCCGTGTTCATGGGCATGGAATACGGCAATCAGAACCGTGGCGGCTATTCGCAGGAAACGGCGGCGGCAATCGACGCAGAAATCCGCAGACTGATTTCCGAAGCGCATGAGCGTGCAACGAAGCTCTTGAAAGAAAACCGTTCTATTCTCGACAACATGTCGAGGGTGCTCGTTGAAAAGGAAACGATTTACACCGAAGAAGTAGCGATGTTGATGAAGGGCATGAGCTATAAGGAGGTAATCGAGGCAATGGACGGCAAGGAAGAAAGCCACAAGGCGAACCCTTTTGCGAATATGACCACGCCCTCCAAAGAGCATATCGTAGCCGACGAAGAATCGACGGAAGCAACGGAAGAAACGGAAACCGTAGAAGTCGTTGAAATAGAAGAACCGAAAGACCAAGAATAAAAACAAAATACGGAGTCGCCCAACCAGACGGCTCCGTTTTTGAACGATAAAGAGGAAACGAGATGAAGAAGGTAAAACGCAGAAAGGCGTTTGACGTAGAATACGAGCAAAGGGCGGTTCGCGTGACGGACGTGGAAACGTCGACCTCAATCGAGGACTGGGATAAAAAGGAGCTGCGCACAAAAGCGGCGTATTTCCTTTTGAACGGCGTACCTGAATTTTCCGTCAACAGAACGGAGAACGGTAAATTCAAGCTGTTGGCGGCGGAAAAGGAATTCCACGCGGCGGTTTCGTCGGGTGTCACGGAAATCAACGTCCGTATTTACACGTTCAACGACAAAAACGCAGAGCTCTTTTCTATCATCGAGCAGTTAAAAAGCGAGAGCATGGGCGCGATGGAAGAGGGGTATCTCATGAAACGTCTGGTGCAGGAGTACGGCATGACGCAGGACGACGTTGCGGCGCTGATTGGCAGATCCCGCCCTGCGGTTGCGAACACGCTGCGGCTTTTGACCCTTTCTCCCGAGGTGGTGGGACTGGTGGAAAGCGGCAGACTCTCCGCAGGTCATGCAAGGACGCTCGTCCGTGTTCCGCAAAGCCAACAATACGCGTTTGCGGAAGAAGCAATCAAGCGCGAATACTCCGTTCGAGAAATGGAACGCGCGGTGAAGGCGTTTTTGACGCCCCCTGAAATTTTACAGCAGGAAAAGGAAGCGAAGGCGGCGGCGCGCGGCGCGGAATTAAAAGCCTTTGTCGAGCGTATGCGCCGAGTTTATCGCACGAAGGTTTCCCTCATTGGCAACGACAAAAAAGGTAGAATCTATATCGATTACTATTCCCCCGAGGATTTGTACCGCTTTGAGGAATTTTTGGACATGATTGAAAGCTTTGATAGGGATTAAACCCAAAAACCTAATATATATAATAAGGAAGTAATAACGCGGCGCGCTTGAAAACAAGCGCGCCGCTATTTTCTTTTCTTAAAAAATTTTTTCCAAAAATACCAAATTTTTTTCAAAACCCCCTTGACAAATCAAAAATATCTGTTATAATATGCACATAAATATGACATGTCATATAACACAACAGAGTAAAAATGAGAGGGGAACGGAAATGGTACGGGCAGAGCATCAAGCAGGGAGTGTAAAGTCGAAGATATTACATGCGGCGGCGAAATTATTTTTTGAGAAGGGGTATGAAAGGTCCACGATTCGAGAGATAGCGGAGGCAGCTGGGGTGAACAGAGGCTCGGTATGTTTCGCATTCAAGGATAAAGAGGCAATTTTATGTGCATTGGTTGCATACGTATTAGAGGGGCAATTTTTAGCGACGGAAGAGCTACTCAAAGGCAAGACGGAGGATAAAATCCTGTTTTACGCAGCGGAGACGACGTTGCAATTACATATAGCGGAAAGCAGCGAGCACATGCGAGAGATGTATAACGTATCCTATTCGTTGCCTCGTTCGTCGAACATTATATTCCATGAAATCACGGAAAAGCTGGAAGAGATTTTTAAAGGCTACAACCCTGACTGGAAGACGAAGGATTTTTACGAGCGAGAGATATCCTCTGCGGGGATAATGCGGAACCATTTATCGGTGCCGTGCGACGTATACTTTACGATGGAGCGAAAGATACGGGTATTTTTAGAAACGACGTTTTTAGTCTATCACGTACCCGAAGCGAAGATTCAAGAAGCGATAGAGTTTGTATTACCGTTCGACTGGAAGAAGATAGCGGACGGCGTTATCCAGAACATGCTCGAATTTTTAGAATCAAAAACCTAAGGCAACGCGACAGCAACGTGACGTTGCATCCCAGACTTTCTATCTTTCCGTTTCGCATAGAAGTTACGAAGCCGTAGCCCAACAGGAAGTCGAGAAACTCAGTGTCTCGTGGGTTGTAAGGGTGAAACCCTTATGCGGGTATGGGCGGCAGCCCATAAATAGATAGCCGTTTATAAGCAACCGCAGGTTGCGCAAATAACGCCGAAAGGCGTTCCTCGCGCAAGCGTAAATGGATTGGAAGTCGAGAAACTCAGTTTCTCGTGGGGTGCAGGGGCAACGCCCCGCAATAACGGACTCCAAAAAGCAAGCCGTGCTTGCGTCCTACCGCGAAGCGGTCAACACGCGAAAGCGTGCAAAAGGTACCCATAATAAGCAACGTTCTGTTGCATCATGACAGGAAGTCGAGAAACTCAGTTTCTCGTGGGGTGCAGGGGCAACGCCCCGCAATAACGGACCCCAAAAAAAGCAAGCCGTGCTTGCGTCCTACCGCGAAGCGGTCAACACGCGAAAGCGTGCAAAAGACAGCCCCAAGAAAAGCAAGCTGTGCTTGCGTTCTACCGCGAAGCGGTCAAACACGCATAAGCGTGCGAAAAAAGAAACCTTAATTCGGAGGAATAAGTATGATAAAATCTGTAAAAAAAGTATTGACAGCGATTATGGCGTTTACGTTTGGCTTGGGCTTAAGCGGCTGCGCAATGG
>JAFUMY010000143.1 GCA_017482415.1 Clostridia bacterium | reverse complement strand
CGAAGTTGTATTATCTGCGCGGTCTTACCGGTAAAGCGGCTAAGGTTAAGGAAAAAATTTAACACTCGGATAGAAACCGAAAGAGATAAGTTCGCCCAAAGTCAACGGCGGACTTATTTTTTATGCAAAAATATATGAAATACAGCGTTGCTTTTCATGTTTTTCTTTTATTTTCCTACGGCAAAGCGACAAAATATAATAAATCACGCAGGGTGCTTTTTTAAAGCCTCTGCATTTTTTATTTATAATAAAAATATGTTATTTACTTGACAAGATGGGGGTGGGGTATGATATAATTACTCTATATAGGACTTTAAAGCCCTTAAAAACGCAAATCATAGGAGGTTTTATGAAAAAACATTTGAAATGGTTATCATGCGTAATAACGGCAGTATTAACGCTGTCGGCTGTTACGGTGTTAGGTGCGGGGTGTAAAGACGGAAAGAAAATCTCTGATCCGCAGGAATTTATTGATACCATTAAGGAGGATCCCAAAGCAGATCTTTACCTTGACGCTGATTTGGATTTTTCGGGTATCGACTGGGAGCCGTTGGAATATCATGGTACGTTGAAAGGAAATGGTCATACGATTTCTAATATCACAATCGAGGAAGTTGAAGGGGATAATATCGGCATATTTTCTTTTGGTCGATTCAGTATTGAAAATTTAAAAATAGAAAAACTCAGCGTAACTTATTTAGGAACAGGCTCCAATATCGGCGGATTAGTTGGATACTGGGGAACAATACAAAAAGAATCGGAAGGTTTTTTCGATGATTGCATAACGGATGTGGAAATTTCGGGGACGGTTAATGCAATCGGGGCAACGAATGTCGGCGGAGTTGTCGGTTTTCAACATTGCGGAGATACGGATAATAGCTTTGGTAATGTGACTTCTCGTGTAGACGTTACTGGGAGTACGAACGTTGGTGGAATTGTAGGACAATTTAATTGGAATGAAGATTGGTATTATTCCAATAGTGGATATTCCAGCGTAATCAAAAAGGCAGTTAATTACGGTTCGGTAACAGCGATGAAAGAAACCGCAGGAGGTATCATTGGGTTCAATACGGATTCGGCTGTTTACGAGAAATGTTGGAATCACGGTACAATAAAAGCGAAAACACATGTTGGCGGGATCGTTGGAAATGCTCAAGAGGCAGAGTTCCTCGGTTGTACAAACGATGGGTCAGTGCATGCCTTAGGAAACGCGGGAATGCTTGAAGAAGCGTTTGCAGGCGGTATCGTCGGTTATCAACAAGAGGGGCGTATCGCGCAATGCACCAATAAAGGCGAAGTATCCGCGAAATATAGTGCTTGCGGCGGTATCGTAGGCTGTCAGGAAGATTGTAAAGAAATACTTGCTTGTACGAATCAAGGAAAAGTTAGTGCAGACCAATATGTAGGTGGTATCGCAGGTTCTTTAAAGGGCTCAAATATGCTTGTTAGCACGTGCAAAAATGAAGGACTGATTTCAGGTACGGATTTCGTTGCAGGTATCGTAGGTGTTTGTCTTAGCAATCTAGGAAGTATCATTTCCAACGAATCGCAAATCGCGCATATGACGAATTGCGAAAACTCGGGGGATATTTATGGCATTGGTGAATGGATAGGCGCTATCGGGGCTGGAAGTGTTTGGGGAACGGGCACCGAAGGTAATAATAAAAACACGGGTAACTTGTACCGCAATGGTATAATTATAGAGTAATTGTAAAGGAGGAACTATTATGTTTGTATTTTCGTCGGAAGTAGGATTAATGGCTTTTTTCATCCCTTGGGTCGTTTCGATAATAGCTTTTATTGTCTTTTTGGTATTGGTTTTTAAAACGGCTTCTTATGAAACGACAAGAAAGAGAATATTTGGTGTGATCGCAGGGCTTACTGGGGCATTTTTCATAACGGGGATCGTTTTGATGGCTATCCCGCCCAAGGCGTATCAAATTTCTACGCCAGAAGATTTGATTGCGTTGGAGGAATACGCGGATGGCATTTCTGTTGGATTTCATGCGAATGAAGGGAAAAAAGCAGAGTTGACTAATGATATTGACTTTGAAGGGTTTGATTTTGAAACGATAAATCTTAAATGGAATGATGTTTGCATAGACGGAAACGGATATACCATTAAAAATATTACATATACTTCTTATGAAGAGAATGAGGAGGATGGTATAGGTTTGTTCATAGGGGATATAAGTTTAAAAAATATTACCTTTGAAAATATATATCTCAGCTATCATGGACAGACTTCTTCCGTGGGTGGATTCGTTGGTGTAGGCGGTGATATTTTCGAAAATGTAACCATCAGCGGTAAAATCGATGCACCGAACGCAACGAACGTTGGCGGTATGGTTGGTGAGGTTTATTATGATACAAAGATAATCAATTGTACGTCCGAAATGGAAATTAACGGTAAGATGAACGTTGGCGGTTTTGTAGGTTTTGATGCAGGCGGCGGTGAACAAACTTTAAAAAATTGTAAAAATCTCGGAACGGTAAAAGGTTCGGAAAACGTTGGCGGCATTATTGGAAAAACGAGTGTACAAGTAAGCGATTGCGAAAATCTTGGAGAAGTGAAAGGTTCTACTGCCGTTGGCGGTATTGTCGGATATGTAAATAAAGGCGCATCAGTTTCCAATTCAAAAAATAGCAGCGCAGTAACGGGAAATATTCAAGTGGGCGGTATTGCAGGCTTTCTTTTGAAAGACGCGCGCATTGACGATTGTGTAAATTTAGAGGGAGCAAAAGTAACGGGTATTTCTGCGGATTCCGATGGAAACAGCAAAGTAGGTGGTATCGTTGGCGAAACGGAAAAAGAGACCAACGTATATAACTGTAAGAATCAAGGCGAGGTTGCTTCCAACGACAGCCGTGTAGGCGGTATCGTCGGCTTTGCATGCGGTAGCATTACGAATTGTAAGCACGAAGGTAGCGTCGTTGGTGGAAGTGACGTAGGCGGTATCGTTGGGAATTATAAATCGTCTACCATGATCTCTACCTGCGAAGTAACGGGTAGCGTAACGGGTAATACGCGTGTAGGTGGTATCATTGGGCGTATTGGCTCGGATAATTTTAGAACGAAATTAAACAAGTGGATGATTCATCTGTCATAT
>JAFUMY010000142.1 GCA_017482415.1 Clostridia bacterium | reverse complement strand
GATATCCCCTGCGCCAATCATTTGCATCATGAGGTTGCCAATCGCCGTACCCTCCGCAGGGCCCGTAATAATTCTCTTGCCCGTGTACTGCTTCGTCAGCTCGTTCAAGAAACCGTTCTTGCTGCCGCCGCCGATGATGTTCAAGGTTGCGTATTTCTCTCCCGTAACCTCTTCCAAGGCTTTCAAGGACAAATCGTAATATTTCGCCAAGTTATTATAAATCACGTACGCCATTTCACCAACCGACAGCGTCTTACCCACCGCCGCGTTGATTTCCGCCGTCATGTTTTCAGGCGCCAAGAATCTTTGGTCGTTGACGTTGATTTCATAATCCACAGGGTTCGCTCTCGCCATGTTTACAAGCTCCGCAAAGCTGTATTTATCGTCGAGCTCGTGACGGACCTGCTGAATCATCCAAAGCCCCATGATATTGATTTGCAAGCGGAACTGATTTTTCACGCTGCCCTCGTTGGAATATCCTGCGTCCAACGCCTCTTTGGAGGTATGCGCGTAATTTTGCTCTACACCAAGGAGAGACCAAGTACCGCTCGAAATATACGGCGTCTGCGCTTCGAGGGGCGCAGCCAACACCGCGCTCGCCGTGTCGTGCGTTGCAGGCAAAATTACCTTTGCCTTGTAGCCTACGATTGCCGCAACCTCGTCGGAGAAATCCCCAACGAGCGTACCCGGCTGCGCAAGCTCGCCGAACAGCTCTTTCTTATAACCGAGCTTTTCAAGAATCTCCTCGTCCCATTTATGGGTAATCGAGTTGACCATACCCGTCGTCGTTGCGTTGGTGTATTCCTGTTTCTTTACGCCCGTCAAACGGAAATGGAAATAATCGGGAAGCATCAAGAAGGATTTTGCCTTTGCCATACGCCCCGACTTCAAGTCGTCCAAAAGCTGATATACGGTATTAAACGAAGCGAATGCAATACCCGTCTTTCCATACAGCGTTTCGAAAGGAAGTACCTCGTGCACCGCGGGAATCGTCTCTTCCGTTCTCGAATCGCGGTAGCAATACGTTCCGCCGATTGCCTCATCGTTCTCGTCGAGAAGCGCATAGTCAACCCCCCACGTATCGATTGCAACCGAATAAGGAATCTTGCCGATTTCTTTCGCCTTTTTCAAACCGTTTAAAATTTCGGTGAAAAGACGTTCGTGCGTCCACATCAAATGCTCTTTACCGTCGTACGCCGTCAACGTCTCGGGGCCGTTTTGGAAACGGTAAATTTCTTCCGTAACCATCTTCCCGTTTTCCAGATACGCTACGATATGTCTCCCTGAAGAAGCGCCGATGTCAATCGCAAGATAATATCTCATAAATTTTCCTTCCTTTTTTCGTTCTCATTCATACTGTAACAAAGCGCATTTTCGTTCATTTTTGCGCATTTTGCAAAAACGCGCATAATACGCCCTTTGTTATTCGCGTACATTATAACATATAAAATAAATATTGTCTATATATGTTCGAAAGTTTGACAAAAAAAATTTTTTATGATACAATATGAACATAAACGCGCAAAAACGCGCAAAAAAATCTTAAAAAACGAGGAAAAATCGGGTTATGGCACTCACCGAACGGCAAAACGAGATTTTAAAACGGTTAAAAGAAAACAAAAAAGCGGTGGTTTCCGAGCTTGCGCAAGAGCTATATGTCAGCGAAGCGACGATTAGACGCGACTTGGCGGAGATGAAAAGCATGGGCTTAATCGAGCGCAGTCACGGCGGCGCGCTGCTGCCTGAAAACGCCGAGGAAATATCTATCTTTTTCCGAATGGAAAAAAACGCAAGCGAAAAGGAACGCGCAGCAACGAAAGCCATCTTTCATATTCCCCCTTTCAAATCGGTTTTTATCGACAGCTCGTCCACCGCGCTTGCGCTTGCAGAGCGCATTGATTTAAACTTCAAAACGGTGGTAACGAACAACCTGCAAACGGCGATTCAGCTTTCCAAAAAGCCGAATATCAATTTGATTTTGCTCGGCGGAAACGTGCATTTCAACACCAACTCTGCGACGGGTAGCTGGACGGCAAGGCAGCTTGAGGACTTTTCCTTTGACCTCATGATTTCCTCCTGCGCGGCGGTAATCGGCAACGACGTTTTCGAGCGTTCACTCGAACAAAAGGAAATCAAGCGCGCGGCGTTCAACCGCTGCAAAAAGCGGATTTTGCTTATCGACCACACGAAATTTTCCGCGCACGGAACCTATCGGCTCTCCTCTCTTTCGGAATACGACCTTATCGTCACCGACGTCGAGCCGCCGATGTCCTTGGAAGTGGGAGACGCTAAGCTTGTCTATTGATTTTGTGAAATTTTTTTCCTCAGAACGCTTGATTTCTTTCAAATTATGTACTATAATAAATTCACTATGATACAGGATTTACACGCACACACCTACTATTCCTTTTGCAGTGACGACACCCCCGAACGGGTCGTGGAAGCAGCGATTGCAGGCGGCATACAGCAGCTTGGGATATGCGACCACAACTACGGCGTGGGTTGCGCACGTAAGGAATTTTGTTGGGACCAAGGCACAAAACTGAATGCGGACTATGGCAAGACCTTGACGCGGTATTACGATCATATGAGTGCGGTGCGCGAAAAGTACCGCAACAAGATCAAAATTCTTTGCGGTATCGAGATCTGCACGCTGAAATCCAAGGATAGCTATGCTCTGCCGACAGGCGCGGACGTCTCCTTTTTCGATTTCGCGCTCGTCGAAAACCTCGATCATCCCATGTCGATTACGAACGGGGATATTTTCACGTTCGCAAAACGCTGCGGCTGCCCCGTCGGAATAGCTCATACCGATCTTTTCCGTTTCATCGATTCCATTGGCGAAGACCCCTACCGCTTTTTCAAGCGTATGGCGGCGCAGGGGATTTTCTGGGAAATGAACGTAAATTACGACAGTTTGCATAATTTCCAAAGCCACGATTACGTGGGCGAATTCTTGAAAAACAAAACTCAACAGGAAATCGTCAAAAAGACGGGCGTACGTCTTTCCGTCGGCTTCGACGGACACATCGCCAAGGAATACAAACCCCTGCGCGTGAAGACGACCTGCAAGCTCATTCAAGACATGGGTATCCATCTCGCCTTTGAAGGTAGGTAAATAAAAAAACGAAAACGGCAGAAAATTCTGCCGTTTTTTATTTCTCTTTTAGCGATTGCCTCGCGTTTTATTATAGCCCTTGGAAAAAGCGTCGTAGGTTTTGATTGTATGGCGTTCAAGCTCGTTCAGAGTCTTAAAACCGCTGCCCTTTAACGCAATCATGCGGATTGTGAACGGATCGCCGTACTTATAATCCGCGTAGACGTCTCCGTTGCCCTTGCCCGTGAAATGAGAATTTACTCGCTGTAAAATACGCTCCCCCTGTCCAACGTAGTATTTATTCTTTTTCTTATTGAACAGAATATACACGCCTGCGAACTCCTTTGTCTCCGCATACAATCGCTTGTCTTTGCTACCGAGCGTTTCCGCGCGCATTTCCAAAAATTCCTTCGGGCTCATTTCCAACGTACCCTCCGCCAAGCGTTTGATTTTTCGCTCGATACGGATTCTGCGCCGATGCATCCAAAGCGCGATTATCAACGCCATCACAACACACAGCCCGATGACCAGCACGAATATCCAATTGTCCTCTTTTAATATCCAATCCAACATATTTGTATTATATCACAGACTTTTAATTTTTTCAAGAGAAACGCACAAAAAAAGCAGGCGCAACACCTGCTTTTTTTGTTTAAATCATCATTTCGTCACATTCGGTCAAATCGCCGTTTTCATACAGTACCGTCTTGACCTCAAATTTCCCAAAGCGCAGGGGCAGGGTAGCGTTCTGCACGTTTAAAGCCGTTTCTACACTCTCGTTGGTATTGTTCACAAGACGGAACAAAAAACCTTCTCTGCCATCCGCTTTTTTCATTGCTGCAAGCGCAATCGTTTCATCGGTTAATCGCACGGAGAACTCCTTGTACTGCACTTGATTTTTCGTCGGGAAAATATTGAGCGCATACGGCTTTTGGATAAACTCCTGCGTGAAGCGTTCTAAACGCTTGCGCTCGATAACGCCCAATCGGAAAGAAAAAGCGTTTTCGCCCTGGTCAACCTTTTTTACGAAACGGTTTTCTGGCAAAATCGGCCTATCCGAAATAGGATGCGCGCAATAGGACACGCCACGCACTAACGAAAGATACAAAGCACCCTTTTCGTAATGACTGCCGTATACCCCATTGTTTGCAATCATCAAGCACCTGCCCCCATCGTCCACGGCGATAAAGCGTTGTGAAACGTTCTCCCTGCCGTCCATAAACAACGGCTCTGTACCAAACGCAGTCTGCCCGATAAGCTTGCCCTCGCAAACGGGAATTTTGACTTTCACAAATTTATCCACGTCACCCATAAACACCGTAACGTCCACGTCTACGTAATCGTTGTTTTTATAGATTTTATAGCCCACTCTTACGCGCGTATTCTCGCATTCGAAAAAGGCTTCGATTCCAAGATAGATTTCCCCATCCTCGATAATTTCCACACTCTTTAAGCCCTTGAAAACACCACTCGGCTTTTTGGACAGCTTGAAGGCTTTTTCATGATTTCCAACACGCTTTAACTGCTCTTTCCCCATCGCCCAAGGGTCGGGATTATCCTCAAACATCACAGGCAAAAATCCCTCTTTTACGTACTCCTTTCCCTCGATTATATACCGCTTCAAGAGCCCTGTTTTTTTGTCAATTTCCACGTATTTTCTACCGTTATCAAAGACAAACGAATCCCTTTCCTTTCCCTTTTCCTTCGGTTTAAATTCCACGTAAACGCTGTAACGTGTAAGTTTTAAAGGCGCAAGCTCCGCCTCGAAAATAATCCGTTTCCTCCAGTCGAGATTTAGATTGCTCTCTTCCTTAATCACTTGATGCTTAACCGCATTTCCCGCCTCGTCTAAGACAGAAATTGCCGCTACCATGTCCCTGCTCCAATTTTGATCGGCAAGCATAAATTCACACTCAACGTTCTCTTTGATGGGGTACAGGTGTGGATTGAACACCAAAATCGGGTATTCCCCCTCCTTGGCAGGCGCTTCCTTCGCAGCCAAGGCAAAGTATGCCTTCGTCTTTAATCTTTCCGCCTCTAAAAGCCCATGATCGAGCAGACGAAGACCGTTCTCCTCACCTCCCTGGATACAAGTTCCGGGTAAAACGTCATGGAACTCTGCATTCAATAGGCTCTCCGTGATTTTATGTATTTCTTCCTCGGGATAATTTTGCAATGCGCCGCAAGCAAGTGCCGTCGTCAGCATTTTTTCCGCTAAATATAATTCGTTTTCCAAAAGCGCATGCTTTCTTTTAATTTTGCCCATCGAAGTATAACAGCCGGGCATGGAAATCCGCAACGACTCCTCCACGACCGCCGTAGGATTGATTTTTGCAAAGAATCTCTCGGGCGTAGAATGGATATACTTCACGCCCTCTGTTTCTGCAATCATATTTTTAATATCAGCAAGGTCCTTCCTCGACGGACCGCCGCCGTGGTTACCCACCCCCCAGAGGATACAAATAACGTCCTGGGTCTGTTTCGCTTCCCGTTCTTTAATAACCTTTACCGCATAGCCAAGCGGCGTATTGTACGCCATTGCGCGATTTGCCTTAATCTCACTACCATCCAAACCGCGCCAAATAAACTGCTCGTCGGGAAGTGTCTGCTCGCTCGGGTACGGACGCATGAAAATATAGCCATCCTGACCGCATTTTTTGATAATTTGAACAAGACCAACCGAATGCCCAAAGGGGTCGAAATTGATTGCCGTCGTCGGCGTTTTCCCAAACTTCTCCTTAAAATAGCGCTTGCCCTCTTGAATTTGGCGGACGAAGCTTTCACCGCTTGGCATATTGCAATCAGGTTGAAGATACCAACCGCCCATGATATGCCATTTCCCTGCTTTCACAAGCTCTTGAATCCGCGCAAACAGCGTGGGAGCATATTCTTCGACGTATTTATAGACCGTAACCTCGTTATGACAAAATACGTAATCAAACTCTTCGGCGAGATTTACCGCAGATTGAAAGGTGGACAGCACCGCGCTGACCCCCTCCTGCCAATCCCACTGCCAAATCGGGTCGAGATGAGCGTTACAAATCAAATGCACTTCTTTCATAGCAGCCTCATTGTCAATATTTTTGTTAGAGAATATTATAACACACAATTTGCAAAAAGTAAATACTGAATTTTTAGATTTTTGAATATTGAAAAAGAGCAAGGAAATATCCCCGCTCCTTTCATTCATTTTATACAATTACGCCGTCTTTTTAATACCCCACGAACGATAATTCGTTACCGTGCCCGTCTGCACGTAGTTCGTCGATACCGTTAACGTGTTACCGTCGATAGTGAGCTGCGACCAGGACGAAGCGTTAGATGCCAACGCATAATCGTAGAGTTTTTTATCGATTTTATGGGGCGAACGAGTTTGTCCACCTGCGGGACCGCTCATGATATAGATAACCCCTGCGGGGTCTACCGTATACGAGATGCCGTCAATCGTTTCCGTAGTTTCCGTTACTTTCGTGCCTGTAGCGTCCAACGCAAAGGTCTTAGATACAAGGTGATCGTGTCCTTGGAATACAACGTCTACGCCATATTCCACAAAAATACCCTGCAATTGCTTACGAAGCGCAAGACTGATTGCATTTTTCGAAGGGTCCGCACCGTACGCCCCTGCCGAATAGATAGGGTTATGCAGGGCAACGAACGTCCACGTGCAATCGTTGTTCTCCAACTCGTCCACAAGCCAATTATACTGCGCCGTTTCTAATTTATTGCTCATAAGGTTGTTGGTGTTCAGCATAATAAACTTCGCATTTCCGTAAACGAAGCTATAATAGTAGCCTCTTTCCGTACCTGCCTGCTTGGGCATTTGATTATGGAAATGCTTATAGGTTTCGTTAGAACCGTTTTTGTAAGTGGTTTCATGATTGCCCGAAAGCGCCATCATGGGAATCTTAGAAAGATATTCAAAGTTCCCGTGCAGCATTGCCGTCCACTCATGTTCATGTTTCGAGGATTCCACCACGTCACCCGTGTGCAAAATGAAATCGTTGTCGTCAACGACGTTTGCGAGCACGTTACCAAATTCAACGGGATATTGTTGCGAATCGCTGACGTGTACGAACGAGAATTTATCCGAAGAAATATCCTTTGCTTCAAACGTTACAAGCTCCGAGCCCTTATCCACGTACTTATCATACGCTCTATACGTGTACGTCTTATTCGCCTCCAAGGGTACTTCCACTTTCACCACGTAATAGGTTATTTGGTTTTCGTCTGCGCCGTAAGAGGTCGCCTTTTCAACCGACGCGGCATATTCCTTGCAGTCATTCAAGCTATCCCCTTCCGCGATTTGGATTATCGGTCTAAGCGGTTCCGCCGCCGTGTTATAGGTAAAGCCGTAGGTAGAGGTTGCCGTATCGTATAAGGTAACCGTAAGCGAGGTGGGTGTATAAGGAATCTTCTCCTCTTCTGTATACATCCTCAAAGGATCGCCGTGGAAGAAGGTTTCTTCGCCCGGCATACCGCAAACGCAGGATTTATAATACTCCGCCGCGCTGTCAAAGGTCGCTTCTGATTTCAAATATTCCTTCGTCGCCTTTTTTTCCGTGTATACGTGATCGCCAAGCTCTTCCGTGAAAAAGCTTCGATACCCCTTCACTCCGCAGCGTGAACAGGAATAATAATATTCCGCTCCCGTTTGGCAATCTGCCGCCGTTTTAAAATATTCCGAGGTGGTAATTTGCGCGCTGTAATCGTGGTTTAACGCTTTTCCGTCCGTAAAAGTCTCCTCACTCTTTTCACCGCATTCACAGCTAAAATAGTACGTCGCCGCTTCCAAGCAGGTCGCTTCCGATTTCAAATACTGCTCTTCCGCTTTCTTTATGCTAAAACGGTGGTCGTGTGATGAAGAGGAGCTGTCGCCGCTCGTTTTACCGCCACCTAAACTCATCTGACAGCCCGTTGCAAAAATGCTAACCGACGTCATAAAAAGTGCGATTGCTCTTAAAATTTGTTTTTTCATAACATCAAAACCCCTTTATTTTTTTCGATTTTTACTTTCACATTATAACATATATTTTTTTTATATACATTACAAAAAAAATTGTTTGATATTACAATTCATTATATTTTCTAAATTTTCTCTTGTATTATAACATATTTTTTTAATGTTTTCAATGTCTTTTTTCAAATATTAACCCTCTAAAATTGACTTCTT
>JAFUMY010000141.1 GCA_017482415.1 Clostridia bacterium | reverse complement strand
TTCCGTAGCGAATTCCGTTCGCAGAGCGCAGGTAAGAAATCTCCTCAAATCATTCTCGACTACGCAGGTCAGGGTCTTTCGTATGCAGGCAGCGACAAGATTGAGATGGATTTCTTCGATTATCCTATTATGGAAAGTACGTTTGTGGAAAAGGATACCCTGCTTCGTGACGTAGGCGGCAGCGGCGGTTATCTTTCCATTCTTAGCCACGATAGCAAGCAGAATGCGTTGAACCTCGATTTCTTGAAGTTCGTGTTGTCGCCTTACGGTCAGTCGATTTACTACAATGCACTTAGCCAAACGGAGCTTTCGCCCAACGGTATCACGACGGTTAAAAACGAGCTTGTTATGGTTCCCCAAGCATGGAAAACCTTCTTTGAAACGGATAAAATTTCCTTCACGGGGCTTTCCGATAACAACGAATTTGTAAGAAACTTCCTTCGTTATCTCGGTGCTTCGCAGGTTACGAAGACGGATTGCAAGAACTTGTGGCAGCAGTACTTGACGGGCAAGAAGACGACGGAAGATTTCCAAAAAGAATGGCACGCAAGCTTGCTCAAGGGCTGGGAATCCTATGCAAACCAACAGAACTGGAAACTCGATTGCTATAAGACCTGGGGTGGCGCAACGAATTAATTAAGAGGTGGCATCAATGAAGCAAGGATGGTTTAATGCACCGCCAACCGAAAAGAGTAAAAAAATGAGCAAGATAGCAAGTATCGTCTGCATGGCGATATTTGCTTGCTCGCTGATTTTATCGATTGTGTTAGGGGTTATTTATCCCCGTGCGGATCGAATTCGGGAGACGGATAACACGCGTTTTACGTCGGTATTCTATGCGGAAACGGACGAGTGGTTTTATACTACGGAACAGCGCGTGGTGCGTTTGGACGCAGACAACGACGTATTAGAGGAGTATCCTTTAAACGAAAAGGCGGCATCGGAATTTGGCGTACAGGTTGGACAAATCAAGGATACGTATGCTACGCCCGACGACGAGTATATGTGGGTAGCTACGTCGCAAAAGGATGATGAAAATAAGGGCTACGTATTCAAATTACAAGACGTAGACGGCAAGCTCTCTATTGCGGGTGTCGCAGCTTTCAACGGCATGTATAAAAAGATGCTGGCGGCAGAGGGATATTTGTACGTATTTTCAAAGCCTGACGCCTTTACAATCGTTACGAAATACGACGTTAAAAACATCGAACAGGGCCCGATTGCGCAAGGCGCGTTGTATAAGGGCTGGACGGAGAGAAACAGCGTGAAGCTGGAAAAGGCAAGCGAGCTTATCATTCTTTCCGTAGACGTTATAGACGGATATTTATACGTTTTGCATACGGGCGGTTTGATTAAGATGTCCACCGACTTTGCGTGCAACGATTATAAATTCACTTATTGGGAAACGCAGAATCGGATTTACGAAAGCTTATACGCCGAAGCGCAGGCGAATTTGGCGGAAGGGGAGACCTTAGATGAAAAGGCGTTGAAAAAGGAAGCGAATAAGTGGACCTGTAAAGCCTTGGGTTTGGTTTCCTATGCGGAAAGCTCGGATACGGCGGAAGTACCTTTAAAGGATTTTGATTTTAACAGCTACAATTATTACATCGGCGATAAATTCAGCGGCGGTGCTTACGTAAAAGAACAAGGGAAATATTATATTATCGCTTCGGATACGAAATTGTACTCTTACGATTTGGCGTATTTAGACGATATGCCGCCCGAAGTAATGAATATCTATCTCGAATGCGACGTTGTGGAGGGGGTAGAGCTGTTTGCAAAGCCCATGACGGGATACGCGGCGCTCTTTTATAGTCCGTACAGCAGAAAGGCGTTTGTCGTATACGACGCGCTGTCGGAAATCAGCTGTTTGGATTTTAGCGGTGAAACCGCAAGAATGGAGTTTACGCTGGAAGCGGAATTCGATATCAACCGTATTGTACAAATCGGGGATAACCTGTATTACTTCTACTTTAACCGTTTCCAAACGGAGCGCGCAGGACAATCGATTTTGTCCGTTGTAAATTTGCAAAAGCAGTTGGATGCACCTATGTATACCGCAGTGCTGGTTATCAGCATTATTCTCTGCGTTGTTTCGGGTATTCTTTCGCTGATTTTCTTCCTGTGCTGGAGACGAGAGGGCTACATTCAAAAAGTAAAGCTGCTGTTAAAGCGTCTTGTGAAGAATAAATGGGTTTACGTGTCCATGATTCCTTCCGTAATTTTACTTTTCCTGTTTTGTTATTATCCCGCGATTGAATCCATCCGCTTATCCTTCTTCGAATATTCGACGGCAAAGCCGACGATGCGTTGGAATAACTTTGAAAACTACAAGCTGATTTTCACCAATTCCTACACGGGTGAAATGTTCGGAAATATGTTCTTATTCTTGGTGGCGGATATCATTACGTCGTTAGCTCCTCCGCTTGTCTTTGCTTTTATGCTGACGGTTATGCGGAATAAGGGCTATTCGCGCTTGGTACGCACCTTGCTCTTCATTCCCGGCGTTATCCCTGGGATTGCAGGCATGTTGATTTGGCGTGAGGGTATTTTCAGTAACAGTGGCGGCGTATTGCATTTGCTTTGCAGCCTGTTCACGGACGAGCCGCACCTCTTCCTGACCTCGCCGACGACGACGCGGTTTGAAATGTTGCTTATCGGTTTCCCGTACGTCGGTGCGTATTTGATTTTCTACGGCGGTATGATGAATATTGCCGACAGCTATTACGAGGCGGCGGAATTAGAGGGTATCGGCATTTGGAAACGCTTCTTTGCGATTGATATACCTTTGGTATTACCGCAAATCAAGTACATATTTATCACGACCTTTATCCATTCGGTACAAAACTTTGCGCGCGTCGACTCGGTAACGGGCGGCTTGCAGGGTACCATGACGCCGATTCAAATGATTTACGATCTCATCAACGAATCGGGCGCATACGGCGAGGCTTCGGCATACGCAACGCTGATGTTCGTATTCCTGTTCTTCGCAACGGCACTGAATTTGCGCAAGCAAAAGCATGACTCGGAGGTGTAACATGAAGAATTCGAAGCTTCGTAAATCTTATGAAAAACCCGCCTTCCAAGTCTTTATTACAATCTGGACGACGTTCTGCGTACTTTTCCTTTTGATTCCGTTGACGATTACGATTATCAACTCTTTTAAATCGCACGACGAAATCATGACGAGTATTTTCGCTTGGACAAAAACGGGCGCGGGCAAGAATTTCGTAGAGAACTATAAAATGGCGTTGCTTGGCACGGATATCAAAATCGGTTTGTATAAGCCGTTTTTGCGTACCATTTTACTCTGTATCATCGGCGCAATCGGCAACGTAGCGCTGGGCTCGGTATTGGCGTATCAATTTACCTATAAGGAATTCCCGTTCAAGGAAGGCTTGTTCATGATGTTTATTGCGGTCATGCTCTTGCCTGGTATCATGGGTATGCCTACGCTCGTACCGCTTATTAAAATTAAATTAAACCTTGGCAACAGCATGTTCGGATATTTATTACCGACGTATGCAGGCGGTCAGGTAACGACGTTGTTCTTATTTAGAACCTTCTTCGGTCAACAGCCGAAATCGGTATACGAGAGCGCGCAAATCGAAGGCGCAAACGACCTGTTCATCTATATGCGCATAACTCTGCCTTTGGCATTTGCCATTATTTTGTATCAGGCGGTGAATGCGTTTAGTTCGGTTTACAACGATTACCTGTGGCCCAGCTTGCTGTGGATGGCAAACCAAGACATGCATACCGTAACGCTCGTACTCCGCTCGAACAGCGACACCTGGAAGGTGGACAGCTACGGCGCGATTTATGCGATGTATATTTTGTCGAGTATTCCGCTCATTTTCACTTCTGCAATCAGTATGAAATATTTCAGTGGCGGTGACTTTGCTTCGGGTATGAAGCTGTAATTTAAAAAGAGGACTATAAGATATGGAAAGCAAGAAAAATAAAAAATGGGGTGTTGTCGTAGGCTACGGCAACAGAGGGCAGGTCTACGCCGATTATTCGTTGGATTGTCCCGATGAATTCGGCGTTGCAGCCATCGTAGACCCCAATCCATTTAAATTAGAAGAGGCGCAAAAACGTTACGGTTTGTCGAAGGATAGACTGTTTAAGAGCTTCAACGAGTTCGTAGCGGCAAAAGTACCTTGCGATTTTGCAATCAATGCGACGATGGACCAGTACCATTACGAAACGGCAATGCAGATTTTAAACGCAGGCTACGATATGCTTATGGAAAAGCCGATTGTTGCGAATAGAGAGCAGCTTCTGGAAATCCAAGCCTGTGCCAAAGAACACGGTTGTAAAGTATTTGTATGCCACGTATTGCGTTATACGCCGTATTATAAGAAAATTAAGCAGCTCTTAAACGAGGGCGCGATTGGGGAAATTATGACGATGGAGCTCAACGAGCACGTTGTTGTGGCGCATTACCTTGCCGCTTACGATAGAGGTAAGTGGAACAGCGAAGCAAACTGCGGCTCGGGTTTCCTGCTCGCAAAAAGCTGTCACGACCTCGATATCATGTGCTGGCTGAACAATGCCTCCGCACCCAAAAAGGTGTCCAGCTTCGGCGGTCGCAAGCTCTTTGTGAAGGAAAATATGCCCGAGGGTGCCAGCGAGTTCTGTTATCAGTGTAAGCATGAAAAGGAATGTCCCTATTCTGCGCTCAAGCAGTACTTGGATTTGAATGCGATGCCCTTCCTCGTTTGGAATGATTTGAACAAGCCCTTGGACGAGATTACGCAAGAGGAAAAGGAAGAATTCCTGAAATGGCACAACTACGGCCGTTGCGCGTATATTGCAGGGGGCGATCTCGTCGATAGACAGAACATCATTGTCGAATTCGAAAACGGCTCTTGCTGCACCTTTACCCTTGTCGGTGGAACGACGAAGCCCGATCGCTATTTACATATCGTAGGCACGAAAGGGGAAATCGAGGGTAAGCTGGAAGAAAACAAATTCGTTTTGCGGAAATACGACCGTAATGTGTTCCACGTAAAGGGCGACGAGATTGATATTTCAAACGAGGTTATCAACAACGCGAAATACGGTGGGCATAGTGGCGGCGACTTTGCCATTATGCACGATTTAATTGCGTACTTAAACGGTGATGAAAGCTCGGTTTCGATTACGAAATTAGAGGATTCTATCAATGGTCACCTTTGTGTTTACGCAGCGGAAAAATCCAGAAAGGAAAACGTAATCGTTTCCATATAATTTTATGATGAAAAAGAAAGCTTTTGAAAATATTTTACGTCTGCAAATTGTTCCTAATTTGTATGAAGAAGAACGAGTAACGGGGATTATCGACTATTGCTTGAAATACGGTTTTCAGCACGTCATGCTCTTCATCAACGCCGAGGATTATTTCGTAGGCCACATGACCATTGAGGAAGCGAAGCCTTGGGTGGCGGCGATTTTGCGCACGAAAAAGCGTTTGATTGAAAACGGAATTAAGGTCAGCTTGAATCCATGGATAGAGTTTGGACATTTGGACCGTGGCAGAAAGCTGAAAGAGGGGCAAAATTTCACCACCATGGTGGATTACGACGGTACGGAATGCGAGCTTGTCGCTTGTCCCTTGTGTGAGAATTGGCGCGCATATTATAAGGAATTTTACGAGTATCTTATCCGTGAAATCGAGCCCGATACGATTTGGGTGGAGGACGACTTCCGTTTGCACAACCACGGTGATTTGAAATACGGCGGCTGTTTTTGTAAGCTGCACATGCAGCGTTATAACGAAAAGCTCGGTACGCAATATACCCGTGAGGAATTTACGGATTTGCTGTTCAGAAAGACCTGTGACGAGCGTGTGCGCGACGCATGGCTGGACGTGAGCCGCGAAACGATGACGGACCTTGCGGAATTTTTGGGCAAGACGGTCAAAGGCTTGGGCTTGAATACCAAAGTGGGCTTGATGAGCTCGGCGCAGATTCGACATTCGATGGAGGCGCGCGATTGGTACGCGGTACATAAGAACTTGGCGCAGGGCGGCGAGATGATTAACCGTTTGCATTTGCCCTGCTATCAGGAAATTTGTGCAAAGGACTATTATATTTTTTTTAATATGTTCCCGTACGTATGTCGCTCGTATATTCCCAAGGAAACGATTGTTTTACCAGAGCTTGAAAACAGTGCGTTTAGCACCTTTTCCAAGGACGCAAGATTTTTACGTTTCCAGGTGGAATCGGCAATTCCGCTCTGTATCGACGGAATGACGTACGACATTTACGATTTTTGCGGTAACGGTATCAACGAGGGCTTTGGCTACGGCGAGGCTCTGTCGGAAATCATGCCGTATTTGAATAGCGTTATCAATCTTGGAATTGAGTACGATAAAGCGGAGGGAATTATCATTCCCGCCGACCCGAACGAGGTTTACAACCGCAAGGCAGACGTTGGGAATTTTATGAGCTATTCCCCCGACGAATACTATTTCGGACCCTATCTTGCTTCCGTGGGCTTCAATACGAAGGTATCCACGGCAAAGGCATTCAGGGGCAAGCTTGTTTCCCTTTGCAATAGCGCGGTGTACAATTTCACCAAAGAGCAGCTCGAAGCATTGTTCAAAGACAATTACGTAATTATGGACGGCAGTGCGGCGATTCGCTTGATTCAACTCGGTTTGGGTGAATTGTTCCATGCGAAATCGTATAAAGAGCATTGGGAGGAAAAGGACGTACACGCCTACGAGCAAGCTGCGGACGGTGTGGAAGTCAACGGCAAGAAAGGCATTCGCGCGGCGGTAAGACGTGCAGGGCATTACGTGGAAATCGAGTATGATTCAAGCGTTGTTGCCAAGTCTTACGTATACGATTATCACGGCAACGTAATGGGCTACGGTAGCGCAGAGGGGAAAAACTTCTTTGTGATTCCGTATATAATAACGGATATTTTATACGAGCAATATAACGATCTTCGCACGTCCATGCTGCGTGACTTCGTTTGCAGAAAGGCGCAAGAAACGTTGGTCAGCACGCAGGTGTCGGGTGTATATGCGTACGTATTCGATAATGCAAATGAAAAGGCGTTAATGCTCGTGAACACGACCGTGGGTAGCTTCAATTCGATTAAATTCCGTCTTATGAATCAGGACGTGAAAGAGATTTACGTAATCGACAAGCAAAGCGGCGAACAGAGAAAAGCGGAATTTACGAAATGCGGTGACGAGATTACCGTGTTCGAGAAATTCGAATATTTATCTACACAGACTTTATTATTAAAATAAGTGGGAAACTAAAAAAAGGAGAGGTAAACATGAAACAAATCAAGTTGAAAAGATACTTGGTAGGCGCATTGAGCTGTGTCTTTGCGTTTGTTCTTGGTCTTGCCGTATGGACGGGGCTTGGAAGAAGCGTGAAAGCCAGCGCGGCAGACTCGTATTCCTTGAAATTCGTGGATACAAGCTACATCGAAACGCTGTCGTCCGTCAACGTAAACGGCAACGGCTCGGGCTCGCTTGTAACCGAAGAAGCGATTTCGGGGAAAGCGGTAAAGATTGAAGTGACGGATACATCTGCTTATCCCTTTTTCCGTGTATTTGAAAACAACACGGTAACGGCAGGCGAGGTATATCATATCCGCTTAAAATTAAAGGGTAATGGTGTAAAAGTACACCTTTGGCAGCACTTGGCGCATTATGAACTCATCGACGATTGGATTACAACAACGAACGAATGGGTAGAGTATAGCTACGATTATACCGTTAAAAATACGTCCAGCGACAACGTTATGCTGTTTTTCCAGACGGTAGGTGTTCCAGATGGCGGCGGCGTGTATTACATAGAGGACTTTTCCGTGGAAAAGACCGTAACGGTTACCTCGGGTAGCGCAATCGGTGCGCTTCCTGCACTTGACACTGGAAAAGCATGGACGATCGACGAACAACAAATCACGTCGGAAACCGTTTGGAATTACGCAGAAGATAAGACGGCGGTTGCAGTTTCGTTTAACACCTTGACGTTTGACCCGAATAGCATTGATAGAATCGAGGGCATGACGGCAAGCGATTTTGGCGCAGTTTCCAATGCAACGGGAGAAATCAAAGACGGCGTATTGACCTTTACGACGGGCTCGACCAATACGGCAAATGGCGCATCGCCTTGGGTATGTCTTTCCGCTACGGCACTTTCCGCAGGGGAATATACCCTTAAATTTAGCATGCAGAACACGCTTTGGGTAAATCTTCGTTATGAAGTAGGCGGACATACTTTTAGCAATACGAATATTCTTCAAGCGAACGTATCGCCCAAAGCTGTATGGACGGAATACGAATTTACATT
>JAFUMY010000140.1 GCA_017482415.1 Clostridia bacterium | reverse complement strand
GCCTTCCTCACCATAAGCGAGGGAAACGAGTACGCCGTTAGGCTCTTCGCCAGTCGAGAAATCCAAATCGATAACGTCTTTCAAAAGCAGGTTGTCGATAATTTTACGAGAATCCTCAGTCATGTCGCCGATAGCAGTTTTTTCAAACGCTAAGGGTTTATCTTCGTCGGGTCTTTCATAAGCGTAGTATCTATTATCTTTTTCGTTATAAAGTACGTAATAGGTGTCCTTGAGAATAGGGTCGCCGTTTTTGTCCAAAACAAGGTTGTTATCCGCGTCCGCTTTGTATTCCTTGATCTTGATAAAGTCGTTTGTTGCGGGTGTTTCTTCGCAGTGCAAAAGCTTGCCGTTATGGTCGATGAATGCGCCCGATTTATCCTTTTCGAGGAATTTTTGAAGCATCTCGACTTTGATGCGGCCGTCTGCATCACGCACGTATTCGCCCTTGTCGTCGACAGCCAATTCATAGGTGATACCGCTCTGTCCGTAAGCGATTGCCAACATAACGGTGTCGTCGGGGTTAGGGTCTACGACTGCGGAAATGGTTACACGGTCGATAACTGCGTTCGGGTTGGAGCTGAGCGTCGTAAGCGTGGTTGCCTGCGCGTTGCCGAGCATCTTGACTTCGCCGTCTTCATCGTAGATATAATCTGTACCTTCTTCACCGTAGCAAATTTCCATAAGCATGGGGTCAAGCTTTTTGCCACCGTTCGAGGCGCGGAAAATGTTGCCTACGGGGGTGCTCTTTACTGAGTCGGAAAGGGTGATGGGCAAATCTGCGATTTTTGAATCAATCAACTGATCGTTTTTATTGAGGTCGATGCCCATTTCGCCTTTGAGCTTATCCGAGAACTCACGAAGAGTCGTGCCGATTGCAGGGGAGATTGCATCGTATGCCGCAATCGTGCCTTGCTGCGAAGCCTGCGAAAGGGCGTTGACAATCGAGAGGATGGAATCATCCAAATAATCCTGCGAAATCAGTTTTTTCTGATCCTCCTGCGACAACCCCATCAAGGAAAGAGGGGTGCTAACAGGCGAGAATAAGATAGCGCAAACCGCACCGACGCACGCGCCGATACCGATTACAAAGCCGAGCAAAAGCGCAATGATTCTGCCAAGCCAACCACCTTTCTTTTTCTTTTCGGGCTTATAGGAAAAGGAATGAGCGGGCTCTTCCATTTCCAGTCCATATTCTTCATAAAGGTCGGACATAATTATGTAGCTCCTTTTCTATTACGAAATTGAATTTATTTAAAGACACAGGCGGTGTTTAACGCGCGCGTAACGCGCTTACAATGCGCCAGCGTAAAATATACACATACATTATAAACGATAATTTATAAAAATGCAAGTGTTTCTACAAAAAAAACAGGCGCGACATTAAAAAATGTCGTCGCCTATTCAATATTTTTTTTGGTTTTTCAGGAAATTGCTCCCAAATTGTGTTTTAAAAGCTTATGCAAAGATGGGAATTGCCGCAAGATAGAGTACGTCGTCACGGTTTGCCGCATCGCCTTCTGCGAGCACGAACGCTTTTTTATGGATAATACCGCCTGCCTTTTTAACGAGATCCTCTAATCCCGTCAAAGAAGCGCCCGTGGACACAACGTCGTCCACGATACCGACCTTTTTGCCTCGAATCAAATCCACGTCGTGCTTGGAAAGATAAAGCTTTTGTTCCTTGCCCGTAGTAATGGAGGATTCAATGGTGATTTCAATACCGTCCTGCATATAGAGCTTCTTGCTCTTGCGAGCGACTGCGTAATATCTTTGACCAAGCTCACGCGCGGTGCAATGGGTGAGCTGTAAGCCCTTGGATTCCGCGGTGATAAGCACGTCGCAATCGGAGAGAAGTTTAGCGAGCTCTTTACCGCAGTGCTCCGTCAACGCGCTGTCGCCGTGTAAGTTAAAAAACGCGATGCTGATACCGCTCGGTAAGGAAAGAATAGGGAGTTCGGCTTTAAAACCGTTGATGTCGACCGTATGAACTTTCATTTGTGTTTTCCTCCTGTAAAATTCGGGTTCTGTATCCATTGTAGCACAATTTTTTTGAAAAGTAAACAAGGGAATAGCTTTTTTACAAAAAAAGAAATAAAACTTTTTTTCAAGCCGCACGGAAGTCTTTTTAGGGGTTGACTTTTTGTGGGCTTCATGGTAGAATATTTGCGTAAAACCATTCAAACGGAGGGGAAGCATGAACGAGATTACGGCAATCACGCCGCAGGTAAAAGACAAGCGTCGTTGTAACGTCTATATCGACGGTCGGTTTTGTTGCGGACTGACGATAGAAGCGCTTGTGAAAAACCGTTTGAAGGTCGGGCAGGTCGTAACGGAAGAACGGCTTGCGGAGATTCAGTTGGAAAGCGAGAAAAATACGGCGTTTGATAAGGCGCTAACGCATTTGTCAGCGACGAATAAAACGGAAAAGGAAATGCGTACCTTTCTCGCGAAAAAAGGATATTTACCTGCCGTTGCCGATTACGTTCTGGAAAAGCTCCGCGCGTATAATTTTCTCAACGACGCGCAGTATGCGGAAATATATGCAGAGCATGCGGCAAAAAACAAGGGCGGACGGCTCATTCGAATGGAGCTTCGAGGTAAAGGGATTGACGAGCGTTCGATAGACGACGCGCTTTCCGCACTTGACGAGGGGCATGAAGCAGAAGCGGCAACAACGCTTCTTCAAAAGTATATGCGCGGAAAGGAAATAAACGTGCAGAATCTGCAAAAAG
>JAFUMY010000139.1 GCA_017482415.1 Clostridia bacterium | reverse complement strand
TGCGCCGAGGGCATATTATCAAATCGACGATACTTTTTCGGATAACGAAGAAAAAAACCTGTGCGGAATGACGGTAAAAATGCTGCTTACCCCTGGGCATACGTCGGGTAGTGCTTGCTATCAAATTACGGCAAAGGACGGGGGTAGGTATCTGTTCACGGGTGATACGCTCTTTGCAGGGAGTATGGGCAGGACGGATTTTCCGACGGGAAGCATTACGGCTATGCGCGCTTCTTTGAAGCGACTTGCAAGTATAAAAGAGGATATGCCCGTATATCCAGGACACAACGACCCAACTACGCTGGAAGTAGAAAGAAAGACAAATCCCTTTGTTTTGGATGCTTGATATGTTTACAACTGATTGTAAATTTTTAGAAAACGAATTGTTGGACGTCGTGCGTTTATTCAAACGCAGGCCGGAAAATTTAACGCACTCTTTCCGCTTTGAAGAGGGCGTTTTTTTCAATGACTTTTCCGTGGACGGCAAAGCGTATTTCTTTGAAGATAGGGGACAGGTATTCGATGAGCTTGAATATAAACGCCTTGAACGCCGTTTCGCAAAGCTGCGCTTATATAAGATTTTAAGTGCGCAATATCAGGAAAAAATGCCGTGGGGGGCATTGACGGGGATTCGCCCGACCAAGCTCGCTTATCGGGAAATGGAAAACGGTAGAGATTTTATTAAGCTGTTTGAAGAAATGGAGGTGCGCGAAGAAAATATTCGTTTGGTTGCGGATATTTTAAAGGCACAGGAAGGGATTTACGAGAAAAAGGACGACAACGCCGATTTGTTCGTTTCCATTCCTTTTTGTCCGACGAAATGCGCCTATTGCTCCTTTATCACGGCACCGATTGATAAGACGCGGCATTTTCTGCCCGATTATCTCGCGGCACTCGACAAAGAACTCCTTGCGGCAAAGGAGAGCGTAGGTAATCTTCGCAGTATTTACATCGGCGGTGGAACACCGTTTGCGCTGTCGGAACAGGATTTAGAACGGGTATTAAAGGGGATTGAGCCCATTTTCAAGGAATGTAATCCTCATTGCGAATACACGGTAGAGGCAGGTCGCCCCGACGTATTCACGGAGGAAAAGCTGCGGTTATTGAAAGACTACGGCGTTACGAGGATTTGCATCAATCCGCAAAGCTTTTCCGACGAAACCTTGCAAAAGATAGGCAGAAGACATACCGAGGCGGATATTTACCGCGCCTTTGAAATGTCGGAAAAATACGGTTTTGACGTCAACGTGGATTTGATTGCAGGGCTTACGGACGAAACGCCCGAGGTGTTCAGAAAGAGCGTAGAAAAGGCGGTGCAGACAGGGGCAGAGAATATCACCGTGCACTGTTTGTCGTTAAAATCGGGCGCAAAGCTCAAAGAGGAAACGGAGTATCTTGAAAACGATTTCATCTCGACCATGGTAGCCGTGTCGAGGGATATTTTGAGCCATGCTGGGTACGAACCGTACTACATGTATAGGCAGAAATATCAGGTTGGGAACAATGAGAACGTGGGCTGGACAAAGCCGAATAAGGCATGCGTATATAACGTAGATATTATGGAAGAAACGGCGAACAATCTCGCGGTCGGCGCGAATGCGGTTTCCAAGAGGGTTTTTAATAGTCAGGGCTTGATTACGCGGTTTGCTTCGCAAAAGGATTTAAAGACGTATATCGCGTGCGTGGACGAAATTATTGAAAAAAAGCGGAAATTTTTCGAATAAGCGGACAAAAAAACGAAAAAACGGCGTAGAATTGATTTACATTCGATAAAGAATGTGATAGAATAGTACTAACGGCTGTCTGGGCGGAGCGATTCTCCACGGCTTGCTCGGCGGCACGTGATATAATTTTCCAAAACACAGGAGGATAAAAAAATGGAAAAGAACGAAATTATTGCAAAATTCGCAACCCACGAAGGCGACACGGGTTCGCCCGAAGTACAGATCGCGTTGCTCACGCAGCGCATCAACCACCTCAACGAACACTTGAAAGAACACAAGTTGGATAACCATTCCCGTCGTGGTCTTTTGAAGATGGTAGGTAAACGTCGTGGCCTTCTCGATTATTTGAAAGCAAAAGATATCGAGAGATACAGAGCGGTTATCGAAGCGTTGGGGCTTAGAAAATAATGCAAGCACGAAAGGGCGGGTTATTTTAACTCGCTCTTTTTTGTGGATAAGCGGAAAAATGCACACCCCATTGGTACGTGAAAACGCGGACAAGCCTCGGCATAAGCTTATCAAGCATTCGCGTATCGGACCCTGCCTTCGTCGGGCGACGCAGGCGGACAAGAACAAAAAAGAATTAAAGTATAAGGAGAATTTTTACAATGCCGGATTTAAACAATGCAAAACAATTTAAAACGAACTATGCAGGCAGAGAACTGATTGTTGAAATCGGTAAATATGCTGAACAGGCAAACGGCGCATGCTTGGTACGTTGTGGCGAAACCGCAGTACACGTATCGGTATGTATGTCCGAAACGGCAAGAGAGGGTATGGACTTCTTCCCCCTGTCCGTTGATTACGAAGAAAAGATGTTCGCCGTAGGTAAAATCCCCGGCGGTTTCAAAAAGCGTGAAGGCAGAGCGTCCGACAAAGCGATTTTGACGAGCCGTTTAATCGACCGTCCTATCCGTCCTTTGTTCCCGAAAGGAATCTTCAACGACGTAGTCGTGGTTGCGACCGCGCTTTCCGTTGATCCCGACGTTTCTCCGGAGCCTTTGGCAATGGTCGGTTCGTCCATTGCACTCTCGATTTCCGATATTCCTTGGGCAGGCCCCACGGGTTCGGTTGTCGTAGGCTGTGTTGACGGCAAGTACGTTATCAACCCCAACGTTGAAGAACGTGCAAAGAGCACGATTCACTTGAACCTTGCAGGTACGTCCGACGCAATCCTCATGATTGAAGCAGGCGCAAACGAAGTTACCGATGCGGAAATGGTTGGCGCAATCATGTTCGGTCACGAAGAAATCAAGAAAGTATGCAAGTGGATTTCCGAAGAAATCGTTCCCGTAGCAGGCAAGCCCAAGAAGGAAATGGAGCTTTATCATATCCCCGAAGACCTTGACGCAGCGGTTAAGGCTTACGGTTACGACAAGCTCTATGCTGCACTCGACACCTTCGACCGTCAGGAAAGACAGGCGAAGCAGGCGGCTGCGGAAGAAGAAATCATCGCGCATTTCTCTGAAATCTATCCCGACCAGATTCGTGAAGTAAAGGATTCGATTTACTATATCGTAAAGGGCATCGTTCGTGCAAAAATTTTCGACGGCGTTCGTCCCGATGGCAGAAAGCTTACCGAAGTTCGTCCTATCTGGTGTGAACACGGTATTCTTCCCAGAGTACACGGCTCTGCAATCTTCACCCGTGGCCAGACGCAGGCTTTGACGACCTGTACGCTCGGCATGCTCGGTGAGGCACAGAGAATGGAAGGTCTTGACGAGGAAGAAGAAAAGAGATACATGCACCAGTACAACTTCCCCGGCTATTCCACGGGCGAAGCAAAGGCTTTGAGAAGCCCCGGCCGTCGTGAAATCGGTCACGGTGCACTCGCAGAACGCGCGCTTGTTCCCGTAATTCCCAGCCCCGAAGAATTCCCGTACGCAATCCGCGTGGTATCCGATATCCTTTCCTCCAACGGTTCGTCCTCGATGGCTTCCGTTTGCGGTTCGACGATGTCGCTTATGGACGCAGGTGTTCCCATTAAAGCACCCGTAGCAGGCTGCGCAATGGGTCTTGTTAAGGATCCCGAAACGGGCAAATACGTTATCATGACGGATATCCAGGGTCTTGAAGACTTCCTCGGCGATATGGACTTCAAGGTAGCAGGTACGGACAAGGGTATCACGGCTATCCAGATGGATATTAAGATTAAGGGTATTTCCGAACAAATCATGCTCGACGCAATCGCGCAGGCTCAGGAAGCGAGAAAATTCATTCTCGGCAAGATGCTCGAATGCATCCCTCAGACGAACGAACAGCTTTCCGTATACGCTCCGAAGATCATCACCTTCAAGATCAATCCCGAAAAGATTGGCGACGTTGTCGGCAAGCAGGGTAAGGTTATCAACAAGATCATCGAACAGACGGGTACGAAGATTGACATCGAAGAAGACGGTACCGTATGTATCGCTTGCTTCGGCGACGTTGCGAATGCAGAACGCGCGAAAGCGATTGTTCAGTCGATTGCACACGATCCCGAAATCGGCGATATGTTCGTAGGCGTCGTTGTTCGTATTCTTTCCAAGGTTGGTGCGTTCGTTGAATTTGCGCCCGGTAAAGACGGTATGGTACACATTTCCAAGCTTTCCGAACAGCGCGTAAATCAGGTAGAAGACGTACTCAACATCGGCGACAAGGTGAAGGTAGAAATCATCAAGATCGGCGAAAAGGGTATTGACTTGAAGCTCCTCGAAAAGATGGACTAATCTAAAAAAAGAAAAAACGTCCTTGCGAAATATCGCGAGGACGTTTTTGATTATGAAAATTGTGTGGATACCGCTAAAAATATGGAAATCGGGATTGACAAAACCGCGCGTATGTAGTATAATACTATAAAGAGGTGAAAATATGGCAAAATATTCGATAATCGTACCTGCGTATAACGAAGAAAAGAGCCTGCGTTTGTTTTACGATGCAGTGACTCCGCTTATGGAAAGTTTGCAGGAAGAATACGAGATGATTTTTGTAAACGACGGTAGCAGGGATGCGACGAAAGAGATTTTGAAGGGCTTGGCAGCAGAGGACAAGCGTGTTAAAGTATGCAGCTTTTCGCGCAATTTCGGTCAGCAGGCGGCGCTTCTTTGCGGCTTGGAGATGTCGAGCGGCGACGCGGTGATTGCAATGGACGCAGATTTGCAGGATCCGCCCGAAGTGGCTTTGGAAATGATTCAAAAATGGAAAGAGGGCTACGACGTCGTACACGGCAAGCGCCGCAAAAGAAAGGGTGAGACGGTATTCAAGAAAGCGACGGCGTTCTTGTACTATCGTTTCATGCGTAAAATCACGAAAATGGAAATGCCCAAGGACGTTGGGGATTTCAAGTTATACGACAGAAAAGTAGTGGATTCGATTTTGTCGATGGGCGAGCATGACAGATTGCTTCGTGCGCAGACGACGTGGGTTGGCTTTAAGCAGACGTTTGTGGAGTTTGACCGTCCGGAGCGTGTTGCAGGTGAAACGCATTACACGTTAAAGAAGATGATTAAGCTTGCGCAGTCGGGGATATTCCCGAACACGGACTACACGTTGACGTTCCCGTTGAAGCTGGGTTTGTTGTTTGGGTTCTTGAGTGTGGCATGCATGGTGGCGTTTATTGTGCTTAGCTGCTGTAATATTTTCTACGGCGGTTTGGTGGCGTGGTTATTCCCGACGGTGGGGGTATTCGCGTCGATAATCCTGGTTTGTCAGGGCTTTGCGAACATACATACGAGTATGATTTATAAAGAAGTGCAGAACAGACCGAAGTATATAGTCGCCGAAAAATACAATTTTGAGTAAGCAACGTTCCGTTGCATCATGACTTTTCTATCTTTCAAAACAGCTTGTAAGTTGCGTTAGTGCAACCCAACACGGGTCAAGGGACGAAGTTCCTTGCGGATTGTAAAGGCAGAGCCTTTGCGCAGGAATGGGCGGCAGCCCATAAATAGGTAGCCATTCCAAAAGCAAGCTGTGCTTGCGTCCTACCGCGAAGCGGTTGACACGCAAAGCGTGAAAGGGAATCCCAACAGGAAGTCGAGAAACTCAGTTTCTCGCGGATTGTAAAGGCAGAGCCTTTACGCAGGTATGGGCGGCAGCCCATAAATAGGTAGCCATTCCGAAAGCAAGCTGTGCTTGCGTCCTACCGCGAAGCGGT
>JAFUMY010000138.1 GCA_017482415.1 Clostridia bacterium | reverse complement strand
GCCTTGTGGATTGTAAAGGCTCTGCCTTTACAATCCGCAAGGAACTTCGTCCCTTGACCCATGTTGGGTTGCATGAACGCAACTTACAAGCTGTTTTGAAAGATAGAAAAGTCGTGATGCAACGGAACGTTGCCCGCAAGGAACTTCGTCCCTTGACCCGTGTTGGGTTGCACTAACGCAACTTACAAGCTGTTTTGAAAGATAGAAAAGTCGTGATGCAACGGAACGTTGCCCGTGTTGGGTTACGTTATCTGGTCGCTAACCAGACCATGAGTACGGAGATATCCGCAGGGTTTACGCCTGAGATTCTGCCGGCTTGACCTAAGTTGAACGGACGGATTCGGTTCAGCTTTTCCTGCGCTTCTAAGCGAAGACCCTTGATTGTCGTATAGTCTACGTCGGGCGGTAAAAGCTTGTCTTCTAAGCGTTTCGCCTTTTCAATAAGCTCCGCGCCTTGCTTTAAATAACCCTCGTATTTGACGCTGATTTCCGCCGTTTCTAAAACGTCTTTTGTGTATTCTCCGAATACCCCGTAGCGGGACATGATCGCCTTTAACGGAATCGAACGCTTTAACATATCTGAATAGGAAACGCTGCCGCTCGGTTCGCCGTAGCCGTATTCCGCAAGGAAGGGTGCGGCGTCTTTTTGCGGTACGCGGGTTTGGAGCGCGGAAAGAAGCTCTTCATACTTCGCCTTTCTCGATAAATACCGCTCGTAACGCGCAGGGGTTACTAATCCGACTTCCTTGCCCTTTTCCGTTAAACGGAAATCGGCGTTGTCCTGGCGCAAGCAAATACGGTGCTCAGCACGCGAAGTCATCATACGATAGGGCTCGTCCGTGCCCTTGGTTACGAGATCGTCAATCAGTACGCCGATATACGCTTCGTCTCTGCGCAGCGTGAAGGGGGGAAGACCGCGGAGCTTGAGCGAGGCGTTCAAGCCTGCCATTAAGCCCTGCGCCGCCGCTTCTTCATAGCCCGACGTGCCGTTGATTTGACCTGCCGTGTATACGCCCTCGACTTTTTTGAATTCAAGCGTGGGTAAAACGTCCAAGGTATCGATACAATCGTATTCGATTGCATAGCCGTAGCGCATGATATCGGCATGTTCGAGCCCTGCGACCGTTGCGTACATTTTACGCTGTACGTCATGGGGCATAGATGTGGACATGCCCTGCACGTACATTTCGTGCGTGTCTGCGCCTTCGGGTTCGATAAAGATTTGATGGCGTTCTTTATCCTTAAAACGCACGACCTTCGTTTCGATGGAAGGACAGTACCGAGGCCCCGTCGATTGAATCGTTCCGTCGTATAAAGGAGAACGGTCGAGATTGTCCATAATAATCCCATGCGTTTCCAGATTCGTGTACGTTAAATAGCAGGGGAGCTTATTTTCGGGGGCTTTATCGTGCAGAAAGGAGAAGGGATAAATATCCGTGTCGCCGTTTTGGATTTCGCATTTCGAGTAGTCGATAGTGCGGCTATCCACACGCGCAGGCGTGCCCGTCTTAAAACGGCGCACGTTAAAGCCGAGCTTAATCAAGCTATCCGTCAAATGATTCGCAGGGGCAAACCCGTTCGGGCCGGATTTTTGTACGACGTGACCTGTAATCGTTTCGCCGTTCAAGTACACGCCCGTGCAAAGAATCACGGCTTCGCAGGTGATGATGCCGCCATAGGTGGTTTTTACGCCCGTGCATTTCCCGTTTTCAGTTAAAATTTCAGCGGCTTCCGCCTGAATAATACGCAGATTTTCGGTGTTTTCAAGCACCTGCTTCATGGCGCTATGGTAGGCGTTTTTATCCGATTGCGCGCGCAAGGATTGTACTGCCGCGCCCTTACCGACGTTCAGCATACGAATCTGCAATGCGGTATCGTCTGCGATAATGCCCATCTCACCGCCGAGTGCGTCGATTTCACGGACCAAATGTCCTTTCGCCGTGCCGCCGATAGAGGGGTTACAGGGCAGGAATGCGATGCTATCGAGGTTGAGGGTTAAAAGTGCGGTGTTGATTCCCGTGCGCGCCAAAGCAAGGGCAGCTTCGCAACCTGCGTGCCCTGCGCCAACAACCACCGCTTGTGCGGCATATTCAAGAAATTCGTGCTTATTTGCCATAGTCTACCAAATAAAAGCCTTACGAAAAATCCGAAAGGCTTTATGATAAAATTATTTTTTGAGGACAATACTCTTAATATCGTCGATTTCTTTTGCTACGCGCTCGTTAAGCGAAGCAAGCTGTTCCATTTTATCCCTTGCGTACATGATTGTCGTATGGTCTCTGCCGCCGAGGATATTCCCAATCGAAACGAGGGGCAGGGAAAGCATTTCGCATAAAAGATACGCACAGATTTGGCGTGCCTTTACCACGTCCGCTTTTTTGCCTTTGCCAATCAGGTCGTCACGCTTTTGGTTGAAATAGCCGCAAACCGCGTTCACAATCTTATCGGGAGTGATATCTTCCTGCTCGGAGGATTCGTTGACCGATTCGCTTAAAGCGCGTTTTGCAAGGCTCAAGGAAATCGGCTCTTCATGGAGCTTGCTTGCGAAAATGACCTTGGTCAGTCTGCCTTCCAACGTTCTGACGTCGTGACCGGAGTCGCGTGCCAAAAATTCGAGCACGTCGTCGGGCATCGGGCATTTGCGGTCGAGTGCCTTGCGCTTCAAAATCGCAATCTTCGTTTCGGGGTCGGGCGGTTGAATATCCGCGATCATGCCCCCCTCGAAACGGGTGCGGAGACGTTCTTCCAAGGTCGCAATTTCCTTCGGCGGACGGTCGGAGGTTAAGACGATTTGCTTGCTCTGCGCCGACAGCTCGTTGAAGGTGTGGAAGAACTCCTCTTGCACCTGCGTTTTGTTTTTCAAGAACTGGATATCGTCGATCATCAGTACGTCCACGTTCCGATAATGGAAACGGAACTTCGCGCTATTCTTTTGCGCAATCGAATCGATAAACTCGTTCAAGAAGTTTTCGCAGGTGGTATACAGTACCTTTTTATCGGGGTAATGGCGGTTAATATAGTTTGCAATGGCGTGCATAAGGTGGGTTTTGCCCAAGCCCGATTCCCCATAGATGAACAGGGGGTTGAACGCCTCGCCGGGGTTTTCCGCAACCGATTTCGCCGCTGCGTACACAAACTTACTGCCTGCGCCGGCAACGAAAGAATCGAAGGTGAAATTTTTATTGATAGGGGAGGACTGGAAGTTTTCCGAAGCGTCCTCTTCGTAGTCCATGCTAAACTCGTCGCTACCCTCTACAACCAAACGGAAATCCTTGACGCCAAGATCGCACTTTGCCATTGCGTCGCGGAGCTTGTCCGCGTGTTTTTTCATAATCGTATTCGCGCCGAGCGGCGTTTCTGCTTTCAGCACGAGTACCCGTCCGAGAATATCGACGGGTTCGAGGGTTTTGATGTACGTGTTATAGGAAATAGGCGAAATGAGGTTTTGTACCCGTTCGCTAATCTGTTTCCAAATGAACTGAAGTTGAGAATGTTCTGCCATTTTTGCTTCCCCTGACAAAATTATTTTTACTTAACCGCTTGTAAACTTGTCTTTTCGAAAATTATTTGATATAATTATAATACAAATTTCGAGGAAAAGAAAGCGATTTCGGCGGTTTTTTTGAGGATTATGAAAATAAAAAAATTATTTCTTCAAAATTTTAGGAACTACGAGAGCGAATGCTTCTTGTTTGACGACGGCTTGAACGTCCTGTTCGGCAAGAACGCGCAAGGCAAAACCAACTGTGCAGAGGCGGTGTTTTATCTCTGCACGGGCGCTTCCTTGCGCATTCGTCACGATAAACAGCTCATTCGCATCGGCGCGGAATCCGCGCGCATTGTCGCGGAAGCGGAAAACCGCTACGGGAAAGTCCTCATCGAAGCCGATATCTATGAAAACAAACGCGAAATCCGCGTCAACGGCACGAAAATTTCAAAAAATGCCGATTTGATGGGGCATATCAACAGCGTATTTTTCTCCCCTGGCGAGCTGCGTTTGATTCAGGACGGACCCGACGAACGGCGTCGGTTTATGAATATCTCCATTTCCCAAACCTCGCCTGCATACTATACGGCATTGCTCCGTTACAATAAAATCCTCGACCAGCGCAACGTGCTTTTGAAAAACAAGGACGTTGAGCTCATTCTCGACACCCTGCCCGTTTGGGATGAGCAGCTTTGTAAATACGCTGCAATTATCGTCAAAAAACGCGCGGAGTTTTTGGACAAGCTTGCACCGTTTGCGAAGGAATACCACGCCTTTTTGACGGATGGGGCAGAGGAGCTTGTTATCAAGCCCGACCGCCGTTACGAGGGGGACGAGGCAGAGATTGCCAAGACCTTGATGCAACGCTTGGAAAATAATTATGAAAAGGACCTGCGTTTGGGCTTTACCACGGTAGGACCGCATCGCGATGATTTGGACGTAGAAATCAATGGGGTGGACGCAAAGGCGTATGCTTCGCAGGGGCAAACCCGAACGGCGGCGCTTGCGTTAAAGCTTGCCGAGGTGCGGATTTTTGAGGCGCTTGCAGGGGAATATCCCATTCTCATTCTCGACGACGTCATGAGCGAGCTCGATTTACCGAGAAGAAAAAAGCTTTTAAAATGTATTGCGGATTTGCAAACCGTCTTGACCTGTACCCATGCCGAAAGAGTGCTTTACGGCGCGGAATGCAAGAAAATCCGTATTGAAAACGGACGGATTAAGGAGTCGGGAAAATGAGGGCGGATTTGCATTTGCACAGCACTTATTCGGACGGACTGTATTCCCCCGACGAAATCTGCCGTCAAGCGAAAGAAAACGGGCTTTCACTGATTTCCATTACCGACCATGATACGCTTGCTGGTTTAGACGTAAAACGGGCAGCGGCGAAAAAGTACGCGCTTTCCTATCTTTCGGGCTGGGAAATTTCCGCTTACGCAGGCACGGATAAGGTTCATATTTTAGGCTACGGCTGTACCTTAGGGAAAGCCTATGAAGAATTTATGGAAAAACGCACCGCAGCAGCGGAGGCAAGGGCAAGGGAAAGCGTAGCGAAATTTCGTCAACTCGGCATACCCATGTCCTTGACGGACGTTGAAAATATGCGCAAAGACAGCTCGACGCCCTTTCATACTATGCACGTTGCAAGGGCGGCGGCTCTATATTTGGGAATCACCGCAGGCGAGGTGTACGTCAACTATCTTGCCGTAGGTAAGCCTGCGAATTCGAATATCGGTAGACCGACCCCCGAAGAAGCAATCGATTGTATTCACGCGCTTGGCGGTATTGCTTCCATTGCGCATCCAGGTAGAATTATCATGCCGACGGAGGCACGAAACGAGCTGATAGAACGCCTTGCCGATTACGGCGCGGACGGTATAGAAGCGCTGTATTCTACGCATACTGACGAGGAAACGGCGTATTTTCTTTCCTTTGCAGAGCGTAGGGGCTTGTTGGTGACGGGCGGTTCGGATACTCATTATAAGGACGAACGGCACGAAATCGGTATCCCTCAATTTTATCCCTCGGAAAGATTGCTTTCCGCACTTTCGGAAAAGCTGGAATAACGCCCGATACATAAAGGAACGGGCGAATGAAAAAGAATGTCAAAAAAACGATAATGACGCTCCTTTGTACGGGCGTCTTTTTCTTTGCGGCAACGGGAAATATTTTCGGTGCTTTGCCGAGCGTTTTTGCGGTCGCTAAAACGGATATAAGCTGGGAGAATATATCCGCGTATACCACCTATTTTAATGCAAACGATAGGGGCAGGTGTGAGAACATTTCCATTGCGGCGAGGCTCATAGACGGGGTAACGATTCAGCCCTACGGTGAATTTTCTTTCAATGGCACGGTGGGTAGACGAACGGCAGAAGCAGGCTTTCGTTCGGCAAAAATTATCGTGAACGGCGAGTACGTGCAAGGGGTGGGCGGCGGCGTTTGCCAGGTGAGCAGCACGCTATATAATGCGGCGCTAAAATCAGGGTTGGAGGCGATAGAATTTCATCCGCATTCTCTTTGCGTGCCGTACGTGCAGCCGTCGCGAGACGCGATGGTGTCGACGGAGAGCGATTTGAAGCTTTTTAATCCGCACGGCTTTCCCGTTCGGGTGTCGGTTACGATTTTGGACGGAGGGATAAAAATTGCCTTCTTAGGCAAAAACGAGGGGTACAGGTACGAGTTGATTTCAAATATTTTAGAAACGCTGCCACCACCTGCGCCAATCGTCAAGGAGGGGGATAAGGACGAGATTTTGCGTTCACCGAAAAACGGTGTAAAGAGCGAAATGTATTTAGAGTGCTATAAAGGCGGCTCGCTTTTATATAAAAAGCGAATGCGGACGGACGAATACCGCCCCGTTCAGGGAATTATCGCCAAAAAAATTGCCGATACGACAAATTAAATGGGCTCCAACGCTTGTGTTTTTCGCGCAAAGCTGTTATAATAAGGTAGTAAATTATTTATTATACGCACGGGAAGAGAGTCGAAAGACAAAAATGCGCTTTTCCCTACAAAAAGGCAGGTTTACGATGGAAAGACTCCAGCTGAAAGAACTCAACAAAAACTATTCCGCATACGACGGCAAATCGGTCACCGTTGCAGGTTGGGCAAAGACGATTCGAGATTCGAAAGCGTTTGGGTTTATCGAGCTCAACGACGGTAGCTGTTTTAAGAACACGCAGATTGTATTCGAGCGTGAAAATCTTGCGAACTACGACGAAATCGCAAAAGAGAACGTCGGTTGTGCGTTGATTGTTACGGGTAAGGTCGTAGTGACCCCCGAAAATAAACAGCCGTATGAAATCAAGGCTACAAAAATCGAAGTAGAGGGGGAATCCACTCCCGATTATCCCTTGCAGAAAAAACGCCACTCGGTAGAGTTTTTGCGTGAGATTGCCTATCTTCGTCCGAGAACGAATTTGTTTGGCGCGGCGTTCCGCATCCGTAGTGAAGCGGCAATCGCCATCCATAAATTCTTCAACGACAGAGGTTTCGTTTACGTGCATACCCCCATTATTACGGGTAGCGATTGCGAAGGTGCAGGCGCGATGTTCCAGGTAACGACGCTGGATTTAGACGAAGTGGCAAAAGGCAAGAAGGTAGATTATAAAGACGATTTCTTTGGCAAGCGCGCGGCGCTTACGGTGTCGGGGCAGCTCAATGCCGAGACGTATGCAATGGCATTCGGCAACGTATACACGTTCGGCCCGACCTTCCGTGCGGAGCATTCGAACACGGCGCGTCATGCTGCGGAGTTCTGGATGATTGAACCGGAGATGGCATTCTGCGATTTAGCAGGGGATATGGACGTTGCGGAAGCGATGGTGAAATACGTTATCGATTACGTATCCGAGACCTGCGCGGACGAACTGAATTTCCTCAATCAATTCGTAGATAAGGGCTTGCTTGAAAGATTAAAGAACGTTTCCGAAAACGCATTCGTGCGTTTGACGTACACGGAAGCGATTGAAATTTTGAAACAGAACGCAGACAAATTCGACGATAAAAATATTTTCTGGGGCAAGGATTTGCAGAGCGAGCACGAGCGTTTCTTGACCGAGCAGGTTTACAAGAAACCTGTATTCCTCACGGACTACCCGAAGGAAATCAAGGCGTTCTACATGAAACAGAATCCCGACGGCAAGACGGTAGCGGCGGCAGACCTGCTTGTACCTGGGATTGGGGAGCTTGTAGGCGGTTCGCAAAGAGAAGACGATTACGACAAGCTCGTCAACCGTATTAAGGAGCTCGGCATGAACCCCGAGGATTATTCCTGGTATTTAGACCTCCGTCGTTACGGTGGTACGACGCACAGCGGTTTCGGGCTCGGCTTCGAGCGTATGATTATGTACCTGACGGGTATTTCGAATATCCGTGACGTGCTGCCGTATCCTCGCACCTTTGGCGACCTCAAATACTAAAACGACGCACAAGCGTCGGGCTTATTAGATGAATAGAAAACGTTGTTTTCGTGAATTGTCTTTGACGTGAATTGCGCCCAAAGGCGCGTGGATTGAATTGTGAAAATTTTTCACAATTCGTTATGGCTTTTATTGAAAACAGTTTTACGTAAAAAATACAGCCTGAACGCGTTGCGGCGCAACGCAATTCACGCAAGCAAAACTTGCAAATCACGGCGACAGCCAATTCATGCCGTTAGGCTATTCACATAAGCGAAAGCGTACAAATCAACAAACATATTAATTTAAATTCAAAAGACAATAGGTGAAAAATGGTCAAAATCGTAATAGACGCAATGGGCGGTGATTACGCCCCCGAACAACAGGTACTCGGCGCGGTAAAAGCACTCAATAAAGACAAGGACCTTTCCTTGATTCTTTGCGGAGACGAACCGAAGCTCAAAGAACTGCTTTCCGCTTGTAAGTATGATACGAGCCGTTTGGAAATCGTACATACCACGGAAATTATCGACATGAACGATATCCCGACGAAGGCGGTCAAGACGAAAAAGGATTCTTCTACCGTCGTAGCGTTCCGTTTGCTCAAGGAAGGCAAGGCGGACGGCTTGGTTTCCTCTGGCTCGACGGGTGCGGTTTTGACGGCAGGCGTGCTGATTTTGGGTAGACTCAAAGGGGTTTCCCGTCCTGCGCTTTGCCCGATTATCCCCAACAAGAAAGGCACGGGTACGTTCATTTGTGATTGCGGTGCAAACCTTGAATGCAAGCCCATCAATCTTCAGCATTTCGCAATCATGGCTTCGGCATATGCGGAATCCGCTTACGGTATCAAAAACCCGAAAGTCGGCTTGCTTAACAACGGTACGGAAGACCATAAAGGTCTTGCTCTGCAACAAGAAGTCAACGCCTTGCTCAAAGAAATGGACTGCATTAACTACGTGGGCAACGTCGAGGGCAGAGACCTTATGTACGGCGATATCGACGTCATGGTCGCAGACGGCTTCTCGGGCAATATCGCAACGAAGGCAGTCGAGGGCTGCGGCAAGACGCTTGGCGGCGTTTTGAAACAGGAATATAAGCGCAATCTTTGGTCAAAGATTTGTGCGGTGTTCTCCATGGGCGTTATCAAAAGAATCAAAAAGAGCATGGACTACGAAGCATTTGGCGGCGCGATGTTCTTGGGGCTTAGCAAGGCGGTTGTAAAGGGCCACGGCAACTCCAAAGAAAAGGGCTTTGCGGTATGTATCGAACAGGCGGCAAATGCCGTTCGCGGTAACATGGTCGAAAAGATAAAGGCGATGATTGATTCCACAATCCTCGAACAGCCAAAAACGGAAGAGGCGAAAGAATAAATGAAATTTCCAATTACGGAAATCGAAAATAAAATCGGTTATAGCTTTAAAAATAAAGCCCTTTTAGAGGAAGCGTTTACCCACTCCACGTATGCGAACGTGCACGGTGGCAAGGACAACGAACGGTTGGAGTATCTCGGCGACGCGGTCTTGCAGCTCATCGTTACCGAATGGCAGTACCTGCGCGATCGCTCGGCGCAGGAGGGTGAGCTCACCTACGAACGCCAGAAGCTTGTTTGTGAAGAGGCTTTGGACGAGGCGGTGCAGGCGCTTGGGATTAAGGACTATCTCTTAATGGAGGGCGGCAGGGCAAACGTCGGTAGAAAGACGGTATCCAGCCTATTTGAAACGGTCGTCGCGGCAATCTATTTAGACGGTGGCTACGAAGCGGCGAAGACGTTTATTTTAAACCACGGCAAGCTGGAAGAACAGCTACAACCGAAAAATTACAAGGGAGAGATTCAAGAGCTTCTCCAAAAACGCGGGGGGCAGGTACCGAACTATTCCGTTAAAAAGAGCGGTAAGGACAACGCGCCCGTGTTCGAGGCTACCGTGTCTGCGCTCGGCAAAAGCGCGACGGGCAAAGGCGGCAGTAAAAAGGAAGCGGAACAAGCCGCCGCAAACGCTTTATTGGACAAGCTGTCCAAGCGGTAAAGCCTCACCATTCCATTCGTAAAAAATAAAAGATATATCAATATCACAAGGAGTGCATTTTGGACTTAAAGGAAATACAACTTGTCGGTTTCAAATCCTTTGCCGACAAAACGACTATTCGGTTCGAAGAAGGGGTTACCTGTATCGTAGGCCCCAACGGCTGCGGTAAGAGTAACGTAGCGGATGCCGTTCGTTGGGTACTTGGCGAACAGTCTGCAAAGCAGCTTCGCGGCTCGAACATGCAAGACGTTATTTTCGGTGGTACGCTGGAAAGAAAACCGCAGTCGTTCTGTGAAGTTACCCTGGTTTTCGACAACGAAAACCACATCTTCCCCACAATGGACACGACGGACGTTGCAATGACCCGTCGGCTTTATCGCACGGGTGAGAGTAAGTATCTTATCAACGGCCAACCCAGCCGTTTGAAGGATATCGTTACCCTTTTCCACGGCATTGGTCTTGGTAAGGAAGGCTATTCCATCATCGGACAGGGTAAGGTCGAACAGATTATGAACGCACGCCCCGAAGACCGTCGTTTGATTTTCGAAGAAGCGATGGGGCTTATGGTCTACAAACAGAGAAAGAACGAGATTGAGAGAAAAATCGAGGATTCCAACGATAATCTCTTTATCTACCGTCAGCGTATCGACGAGGCGGAACGCCGTTTAGGCCCCTTGGGCAAGCAGGCGGCGGCTGCGCGCGAATACCACGAATATTCCGAATCGTTGAAGCTCAACGAAGCGAATACCTACATATACCGCTACGAGAATGCGGAAGGGGAAAAGAGCAAGTTCAAAAAGGATATTGCTTCGATTTCGGATAAAATCATTTCCCTGAACACGCAAATCGAGCGTATCAATCGCAAGCTCGACGACAACCGTGAGAAAATCAACCGTGCGGACGCGCGTTTGACCGAGCTCAACGACAAGCGTGTAGAGCTGTCGGTTGGGAACGAGCGTAAGGACGGCGAGTTAAAGCTCGCGAGAGAACGTATCAGAACCTACCGTTCGCAAATTGAAGCGGCGGTGGAAATGCTCGCGGCGAGCAAGACCCGTATCGGGGAAATCGACGACGAAATCGCGCTCACCGAAAAGAAAAACGCGGACGATATAAAGCGTATTACTGAGCTGGAAACCCAGACCGAGGTGCTTCGTGCGGCTGTCAATGCACTCGATAAAAAGATTGAAGTATTCGAAAAGCTCTCGGACGAAAACCGTTTGAGTCAGCTTTCCTCTGCCGACGAGATTTCCGAGCTGAAAAAGAACCTTGGTACCCTCGCGGCGCGTATGGAAGCGACCAAGGACAGATTAAACGAGCTTGCAAGCGCGCTCAAGCGCGCACAAGAGCGCAAAGAACGTCTTTCCGATGAACTGGCTTCCGTCCGCAAGGATATGAAGAAATTGCAGAGTTTGACGTCGAGTGGCATGCGCGAATTCGAGGAAAAGCAGGAAGAAGCGCGTGAAATGCAGCTCACCGTCAACGACTTCAATCAGGAGTTGTTCAACGCGAACGGTCAGCTTGCGTCCTTGCGTGAGAACTTGGAAATGTATATCAGCCTTAAAAACCGTTTCGAGGGATATAAAGAATCGGTTAGAAGACTCTTGTCCGTATCCAAGACCAACCCCGATCTTTCCAAACACTTGCACGGTGCATTGGCGGACGTCGTATCCACCGACCAGAGATATGAAACGGCAATCGAAACGGCGTTTGGCGGCGCTATGCAGAACGTCGTTACCCCCACGGCAGACGATGCGAAATACCTTATCGAGTATTTGAAACGTACCAACGGCGGTATCGTTACATTCCTGCCCGTTGCAAGCATGCGTCCCCGTCCCGATTCGAGAGAAATCCGCAGAGCGTTAGACGAACGCG
>JAFUMY010000137.1 GCA_017482415.1 Clostridia bacterium | reverse complement strand
CGGCATTTTTCAAACGCGCAGAAGCCGATTTCTTTAACGTTTTCGCCTACCACAAGCGTAGCCAACGCGTCGCAATTCGAGAACGCGGAGTTGCCAATCTTCGTGACCTTGTCCCCGATTACCACGCCCGTAAGAGCTCTGCAAAGCGCAAACGCCTCTACGCCGATTGAACTAATCTGTCCACCGATTGTCACCGTTCCCGTCAAGCTGTTGCAGTTATAGAACACACCCTCGCTAAGCGTCTTTAAGCCACTGCCAAGCGTAACCGAGGTCAAATCATAGCACCAACCAAACGCGCTAATACCCACGCTCGTCACCGAGTCGGGCAATACCAAAGCACCCTCTAAGTTATAGCAATAATAGAACGCATAATCGCCTATCTTTTGCAGAGCGTTACCAAGCGAAAGGGATTTCGCACTCGTGCATTTATAGAACGCCGTCGCACCGATGGAGGTTACCGTATTCGGAATCGTGATATCACCGTCGAGCTTATTACATTCGCTGAACGCGCCCTCGCCGATTGTCTTCAAGCCCTCTTTGAAAGACAAATCCCCTTTCATTTTGTTGCAGTTTGCAAACGCATAGTTTTCCACCGCAGTCAACGTGGCAGGGAAGCTCGGTACGCGCAAGAGATTTGCGCAGCCGTAGAACGCATAACCGCCGATGGTTTGCAAACCCTCGGGCAAAACAATGCTTTCCAAGCTAAGACACCCTGTGAATGCGAAAGGCGCAATTTTTCTCACGCCCTGCGGAACGGTAAACTCGCTTTCCGCGCCCTCTGCGGCATACAATACAAGCGTCTTTCCGTCTCGGGTATATAAGCTGCCGTCAAGCGTTTTATATACGGCGTTGTCTTTCCCAAGCGTGATTTTCGTCAAGATAGGACATTCCGCAAACGCCCAATCACCAATCGAAGAAACGTTATCCCCTAACGTGATTCTTTCCAGCTTCGGACATTGATAGAACGCGTAATTCGACACGCTCGAAAGACCGTCCCCAATCACCACGTCTTGTAAATCCGAACAGTGCCGGAAAGCGTACTCCCCAATCTTCGTCACTGAATCGGGAATCTCTACGCGCGTGAGCCCATAATTATCAAAAAATGCCTCTGCTGCGATTTCTTTAACGGGCAAACCACCGTAGGTATCGGGAATCAAAAGCTCGGTGTCCTTACAGCTACCGATGCCCATAAGAATATTATAAGCTCCGTCCTCGCTGCGTTGGAACGTCAAGCCCGTACTGAACGTCTTTCCACAGTTTAAACACGTACCTGCCTGCCAGTCATGCTCCAAAGCAGGGATTTCTGCATACGTCGAATAATCACAACGGCTACACGTTTCATACGCCGCCCAACCCATTTCCGTACAGGTTGCCTCTTGCCCGTCATGCGCAAGCCTGTCATGGTCAAGCGCAGGGATTTCTGTATACGTCGAATAACCACACTTCATGCAGACTTGATAGGCATCCCAACCGATTTCCGTGCAGGTAGGAGCCTGTGCCTCCACCGCGCTTTCCGTGTGCCCGGTTTCGGGGATCTCTTCCTCATAACTATTACCGCAAGCACAGATAAGCACCAATTTACCCTTTTCCGTACAGGTCGGCTCTACGTTCTCCAAAACTCCCCAAGAACAAATATGTTCGGTGCTTGACGAGCTTTCTTCGGAAGAACTTTCTTCAGACGAGCTTTCATCGGAAGAACTTTCTTCAGACGAGCTTTCTTCAGACGAACTTTCTTCGGACGAGCTTTCTTCAGACGAACTTTCTTCGGACGAGCTTTCTTCGGACGAGCTTTCCGCAATAGACGAGCTGCTCTCAACCGAGCTTTCCGAAGAGGAATCGCTGGAAGTTTTCTTTAAGGGAAACGAGCAAGCGGAAAGTCCGAACGTGCTGAGCGCAAGACAAGCCAATACCGCTAATAGGGTCTTTTTCATAGAGTACCTCTTTGCATAACTTTTTGTGTATATTAGTGTAGCATTTTTTCCGTATTTTGTCAAGCTATATATAGATATTTCACTATATTATCACGAAAGCGGGCGCGGCAAGCGCCGCGCCCGTTAATCCATCTTCGCGATTTCCTTTTTTAACCGTAGAATAATCTTCTTTTCTAACCTCGAAATATAACTTTGCGAGATTCCCAAAAGATCGGCAACGTCCTTTTGCGTCATCTCCTCTCCACCGCCTAACCCAAACCGTAAAAACATAATCTTTCGTTCCCGATCCGACAGCTTTTTTAAGGCTTCTTTTAACTGCTCTTTTTCCGCATTCGATTCAATATCCCCGTACACCGCATCCGCGCTCGTGCCCAAAACGTCAGATAGAAGCAATTCATTCCCCTCGAAATCGGTATTCAACGGCTCGTCGAACGACACCTCGCTTTTAAGGCGTGCCGTGCGCCGTAGATACATCAAAATCTCGTTTTCAATACATCTTGAAGCATAGGTCGCAAGCTTGATGTTTTTATCCACTTTAAAGGAATTGATTGCCTTGATTAGCCCAATCGTACCAATGGATATTAAATCATCGTTCTCCACGCCCGTATTGTCGAATTTTCGAGCTATGTATACCACCAATCGCAAATTGTGCTGTATGAGCTCCGTCTTGGCGCGTTCTCGCTCCGTCTCCTCTTCCATAAGCCGCAGCATTTCGCTTTCCTGCTCCACAGAAAGCGGTAAAGGCAAAGCCTCGCCGTTTCCGCAAATGTAATCCACCGTATCCTCTTCCGTCAGTATTCGCCGTAAAAAACCCTTTAAAAGCTCTGTGATTTTCATGTCCCCTCTCCCGATTGTTTTTCTAATATTCGCGCGTTTAGTAGTATTTTATACTCCCTTGCTATCATATTCCCACTCGGCGCGAAATATACCGACTTTCTCCATTCATCCCCTATCCCCAAAACCGTCAATTCCGCTCGATATAACGGAATTTTCGACCTGCCGTTTACCGTAGTGATTTCCATTTCATCGCATACCTGCCCCCCAGCTTTTCCAAGCAACAGCTCATCGCCACACAATTCATAGAGCAGGTCGGGCGATAAAAAACAGACGGGAATGCCTTGATGAAACGCAAGATTTCCACTATCCAAAAAACCTTTTGCTGCTATCGTCCTATCCCCTTTAAAAATACGGCAATCGTATACCTCGCGCATAATTTGCCGCCTTGCATATACCCTGCGCACGAAATAAAGCGTAATAAGCGTCAGACAAACAAAACCCAGAAAAACAGCGAAGTGGGATATTTTTCTTAAAGAAAGCTCTCCCCCCTGCATCTCATCGTTTCCCGAAAACGAAAAGCCGTATACACCTAAGAGGCTACCACCGAAGCCGAAGCTGAAAGCGAAGAAGAAAAAGGCGGTCAACGCATACCTGCCCCACTCCTTTTTGGTTTTTAACCTCGGAAACAAAAACAAACATAATAGAAGCCCGAAGGAGAGTTTCAATATTGTTGAATAAAAACCTGAAAGCCGCAAAAGCGGAAAAAGAACAGCAAACGCACCGCCCAGCAACGCGGATAGAAATAGCCGCCGCTTGGTTGCCGTCACTTTCGCCGCTTTTAAGGCAAGCCATAACAGTACGCCGTCGAAAATGAAATTTTCCAAAAACGCATACTCGATATATATTTCCATACGGCAGCCATCCTTTCTATAAGCATTATACAAGAACAGGGCAAAAAAATAAAAACGCCTTTTATCGAAAAAGCGTTTTTACTGTCGATTTGATTTTTTTGCGTCACGTTGCCCTTATATTAGAAAGCATTTTTGATATATTCGATAGTCCCGTCGGCGTAGACCTCCGCAACGTCGAAACGTGCGTTGGGCTCTTCTTGGGTTTGCAGCCAATAAAATTCGGCTATTCTGTAATAGCGTTGACGTTTTTCCCTGCCGACCGCCTCCGACGGCGTGCCGTAAAGGTCGGAAGTGCGCGTTTTTACCTCCACAAAAGCAAGCTCGTCACCGTCCTTAGCGATAATGTCCGCTTCACCAAAGGGCGTGCGATAATTTTTCTTGATAATTTTACAGCCCTGCTTTTTGAGATAATCCGCTACTAATTTTTCGCCCTTTTTCCCTAAAACTTTTTTGTGAACGTCCTGCGGTGAATGGGACATAAGCCATACTCCTTGATTCCTTTGATATGCGCCGCCGTGCCGTAGCCTTTGTTTTTTTCAAAGCCGTAATGGGGATAGGTCTTTGCGAACTCGTCCATCAAGCCGTCACGGTAAACCTTTGCGATAATACTCGCGGCACCGATGGAATAGGACAGCGCGTCGCCGTGTACAACGCTATGCTGCGGCAATGCAACGTCTAAGGTCATATTGCCGTCCGTTAAAACAATCTCTGGCTTTGCCTCTAATTCTTCGGGCAAAACCAGCGTTTCAATCGCCTGTTTCATACCAAGCTTGGTCGCTTCAAGAATGTTGATTTCATCAATCATCTTTTCACTCACCTCGACCATGGTATAGGCGATTGCTTTTTCTTTAATCAATTTTGCAAGCTCTTCACGCTTTTTCGCCGACAGCTTTTTACTATCGTCAACCCCTACGATGAGCTCGGCTTCATCGAGCGGCATTACGACCGCCGCACAAACGACAGGGCCCGCCAAAGGGCCTCTACCTACCTCGTCCACACCGACAATATAACGGTAGCCTTTCGCCTGTAAAGCGCGTTCATATTGCAATTTTTCTTCCGCATTCCAAACCTTTTTCATAGTATATCCTCAAAACTCAAAATCGGTGTAATCCGCAGGGCTTTCCAAGGTAATTCTGCCCGTTCTGCCCTTTCTGAAATCGTCCACGATTGCCTTTGCTCCTCGCTCGTAATCAAACTCTCCGCCCTTAAAAATAAATCCTCTGCGCTTGCAAACCGCTTCGTACATACCAAGCTTTTCCGAATAGTCGGTGATGCCGTAACGCTCGGTAAGACTTGCAGGGTATTTCTCCGCAAGCTCGCCCAAAAGCTCGAGCGCGATATCGTCCATATCTAAAATATCGTCGTTGATGCTCCCGATATACGCAAGGTGGCGCGCGTGGTACTGATTATCAAAAGACGGCGGCATCGTGCCCGGCGTATCGAGCAAATCGAACGCACCGCATTTCAGCCATCTGACGTCACGCGTTACCCCTGCCTTATCCCCCGTCTTCGCGCGTTTTTGTCCGCTGAGCAGGTTTACAATCGTACTCTTTCCCGTATTCGGGATTCCCGCAACCATGAAACGGAAGGTCCTATTCAAGCCCTTTGCCTGCGCGCGAGCGCGCTTTTCTTCCGTAATCGCATTCAGCTTTTGAATAAGTACACGCTTGGTAGAAATATTCGTTGAATCGCATTTCACCGCATACCTGCCCTTCGCCTCGAAGAATTTTAAGAAAGCATCCGTCTTTGCGGAATCAGCAAGGTCCGCCTTGTTTAAGACGTATAAAATAGGTTTTTCACCGAAGATTTGTTTTAAATTTTTATTGACCGTTGCAATCGGTGCGCGCGCGTCGAGCACGCAGATAACGCCGTCGCAAAGGTCGCGTTTTTTCTCCATATCGCGCATGGCTTTCGTCATGTGCCCAGGAAACCATTGAATGTTTTTCATTTTATCCTCATTACAACAAATCGGGTCTGTTCTTTTTTGTGATTTCAAGCGCCTTTTCTCTGCGCCATGCGTCTACCTTGGCGTGGTCGCCGCTGCGCAAAACCTCGGGCACAGCCAAACCACGGTATTCCTGCGGACGAGTGTATTGCGGATATTCAAGCAGATTTTCCGAAAAGCTTTCATCGACCAAGGACGAGGTGTTGATTACCCCATCCACGTATCTCGAAACACAATCTGCCACGACCATGGCAGGCAACTCTCCACCCGTCAAAACGTAATCGCCTATCGAGATTTCCTCGTCGATAAACAGGTCGATTACCCGTTGGTCTACCCCCTCGTAATGTCCGCAAAGCAAAATCAAATGCTCGTATTCAAGAAGCTCGAATACCTTTTGTTGTTTGAATACCTGTCCTTTAGGTGACATGTAAATGCGACGTGCTTTATGCTCGGGATCAAGCGCCTCGATTGCGCTGCCGATAGGCTGGGGCATCATGACCATACCCGCGCCGCCGCCAAACGGATAATCGTCGCATTTTAAATGCTTGTCCTCGGTATAATCACGGATATTGACGATATTGATTTGGATTTTCCCCGTCTTTTGCGCTCTGCCGATGATACTTTCCTGCATTGCGGAAAACATCTCGGGGAATAACGTTAAAATATCTATTCTCATAACCTTATAAAATCGCTTCTACGAAGCTCTTGGAATCGAAAAATTCCAAATCCTCCATCTTTTCGCCAACGCCTGCAAAGATAACGGGCAGATTCAATTCCGCTGCAAGGGAGAACACGAAGCCGCCCTTTGCCGTGCCGTCCAGCTTCGTGAGTACGATACCGTCCAGCTCTACCGCTTCATCAAAAACGCGCGCCTGATTGATTGCATTTTGCCCCGTCGTTGCGTCTAATACAAGCAGCTTTAAGAAATCCGCTTCGGGATATTCACGCGAAACGACTCTATCCATCTTCCGAAGCTCGTTCATGAGGTTATCCTTTACGTGCAATCTGCCCGCCGTGTCCACAATCACCACGTCCGTGCCCTTCGCTTTCGCAGAAGCCACCGCGTCGAAAATAACGGCGGAAGGGTCGCTCCCCTCCTCGTGCTTGACGATACGCACCTTTGCGCGATCCGCCCAAATCGAAAGCTGCTCGCTCGCCGCCGCACGGAAGGTATCCGCCGCCGCAACCGTAACCGTCTTTTTCTGGGAAAGGAAATAGTGCGCAAGCTTACCTACCGTCGTCGTTTTCCCAACGCCGTTGACACCGACAAGCATAATCACACAGGGATATTCAGGGGGCTCTACCTCCGATTCTTCTAAAATATCCGTCAAAATACCGCGCAAGAGCTCGGTGACGTATGCCTCGTCGCGGAGCTTTTCCTCAATCGCCTGTTTTTTGACCCGCGCGACAACCTCCTGCGCCGGTGTTACCGAAACGTCGGAGGACAGGAGGATTTCTTCAAGCTCGTCATAGAACTCG
>JAFUMY010000017.1 GCA_017482415.1 Clostridia bacterium | reverse complement strand
TTTATACGTAAAACCGTTTTAAATAATCCCACAACTTGCCCAACGGGCAAACTTCACTGTGCCTACGGCACAACTTCACTTGCTTTCAGCAAACTTCACTTATCCAAAGGATAAACTTCACTCTCAAAACACAGCACCATGTACGAAATAAACGCCCCGAAACGGCGATAACCGTTTCGGGGCGTTCTTTTCATTTTATCCACTTACTTCGGTTGTTTCGTGTCCTCATCGGCAGGGTTTAGCATGTCGCATGCTTTGATAAGGAAGCCCGAAATCGGGAAGCTTGCCTGTACGATAATAATCATCAACAGCACCTGCGACAGCGTGAAATCTACAAGCGGCCAGTATTCGTAAACGATTTTACCGAGTACGGGTACGGAAATCATAACGCTGCAAAGCAGGGTCGCGACGATAAACAAAATCGCACGCACGATATTGAAGGGCTGACAGATTCGATACAGCATGACAAGACCTGTAAAGGTCAAGGCGATAATCAGCAGCGCTTGGTATTCTATCGTTTCCGCGCCCGTCGAATCCAATAAGCCGAACGTGGCGGAAAGGGAGCTCTTATGAATGATATACAAGGTCAAAATACCGATTGCCATGGTTAGCGCACCGGGTATCGCGCGGCTTAGTACGTAGGGAATGAATTTACCCTTGACGCGGTTTGTATTCGGCTGTAAGGAAAGTACGGTCGAGGGCAGGGCGCTGACGAAGAATTCAAACATCAGCATGTTGTCCGTCGTGAAGAAGTACTTGCTCTTAATAAAGATACAAACGACGGAGAGTATCAAAATCAAAAGGGTTTTCATGATATAGAGCGCGGATGAGTTTTTGACGTTATTGATAACTCGTCTGCCCTCGTTTACGATTTTGGGCATCGAACCGAAGTTGTTGTCCTGCAAAACGAGGTTGGAAACGTTTCTTGCCGCTTCACTGCCCGAGCCTACGGAGATAGCGCAATCCGCTTCTTTCATGGCTAAAATATCGTTTACGCCGTCGCCCGTCATGGCTACGGTGTTGCCTGCGTTCTTAATCGAACGAATCAAAATCGCTTTCTGTTCGGGGGTGACTCGGCCGAATACCGTATACTGGTTTGCCGCGTTTTCCACCTCTAAGTCGGACAAGCCTTCCAAGGAGAGGTATTGCGAGGCGTTTTTGATGCCTGCACGGCGGGCAACTTCGGATACCGTTACGGGGTTGTCGCCCGAAATGACCTTTACCGCAACGTCGTTTTCACGGAACCATTTGATGGTTTCCACGGCGTCGGGACGAATGTTATCGGAAAGGGTGATAATCGCGACTGCGCGCAAGCCCGCAGGGACTTTATCGCCTTGAATTGCGGCGCTGGCATGGGCTACGACGAGTACGCGAAGCCCCATTTGCGCGTATTGCTTTACGATTTTATCAATACGGGTGGGTACAGGTTTTAATACGAACTCAGGCGCGCCCATTACGTAGGTGCCTGCTTCTTCAAAGGTTACCGCAGACAGCTTTCTTGCGGAGGAGAAGGGCAGGGTTGCAATCGGCTGTAACGCCGAGGAATGGCCAAAACGTTCGTATAAAGCAATCGAGGTTTGGTTATTATCGCCAAGCGAGGCGAGCATAGAACCCAAAATATCGTCAATGCCGTATTCCGAAGAGGTGTTCAAAAGAATACAGTCGCTTACCTTCATGCGTCCGTCGGTAATCGTACCCGTCTTATCGAGACAAAGCACGTTGACGCGGGCGAGCATTTCAAGGGAGTACATATCCTGTACAAGCGTGTTGTATTTCGCCAGTCGAATCATACCCGTAGACAACGCTACGGTGGTGAGGAGTAATAGCCCCGAGGGAATCATACCGATGATAACGGACGCCGTTTTTTGAATGGTGTTGCTCAGCATACCGTCCGTGGCTTCGTGGCTCAAAACGTTCCAGAAACCGCCTTGCGCTTTGATGAGCTCCCAGCTACCATTGAACGCCTTGAAGTTTGTGAGGAACATCAGAATCGCTACGGGAACGATGATGATACCGATGACCTTGATGAACAAGGTAAGGGAGTTCATGATTTCCGAATTCGGGCGTTTGTAGGTTTTTGCCTGCGCCGTCAGCTTGCTGATATAGGTCGCGTCGCCGATTTTATCGACGCGCGCCGCCATTTTACCGCTAGCGACAAACGAGCCTGCATAGATGGGATCGCCGTCCTCTTTCTTAATTGCTACCGATTCACCCGTCAAAAGGGATTCGTTGAATTCCGCCAAGCCTTCGAGCGCGATACAGTCGGCAGGTACTTGTTGACCCGCAGAAAGCAGCAGTACGTCGTCGATGACGATATCTTCGACGGGGATATCCATTTTCTTGCCGCCGCGTACGACCTTTGCCGTGGGGGAGGAGAGAATGGACAGCTTATCGAGCTTACGCTTCGCACGGATTTCCAAGAAGATACTAAACGAGATATTTGCAAGGAATATCAGTACGAACAAGTACTGTGAAATGGGTGCGTGCGCCACGAGCAGCGCGAGCGCTGCAATCACGCAGAGCAGGTTGAAGAACGTGAACAGATTGCCGAAGAAAATACTCCGATAGGTCTTGGAATATTTCTTGCCCGTTTGGTTGACGAGGCCTTGTTCAATACGTTCGGTTACCTGCGCGGCGGACAAGCCCTCCTGCGCGGTGGAGTGGAAACGCTTGACGTTCGAGGGAATGGAAGAGGAATTCACCTTAATCTTCTTTTTCGGGAAAAGGGATTGGAATTTTCGTTCCCGCTTCGCTTCCTCGGAGATGTATTCGTTTTTATCGTTTTTGGTTTTCATAACCGTTCTCCGTAAAATGTAAGGGCTTTTTCTGCGCATGCGCACGAAATAAAAAGCTCATAAGATTATTATAGCATACGCGTGCAAAAAACACAAGTTTTTTGAGGATTTTTTATAGGAAATCGAGTTTTCCACTTTTGTTTTATTTGCTTTTGCGGGGAAAAAGTTGTATAATAGGTAAAAATAAGACAAAATACAAGAAGTTTAGAGGTGTCAAGATGATCGATATCAATCTTATCCGTACCAATCCGGAACTTGTAAAAGCGAATATTAAAAGAAAATTCCAAGACCATAAATTAGGCCTTGTCGACGAGGCGTTGGCGCTTGATGCGAAACGCCGCGCGCTGATTGCCGAGGGCGATGCGCTCCGTTCGGCGAGAAACACTCTGTCTAAGCAGGTCGGTATGCTCATGAAAGAAGGTAAAAGAGAGGAAGCGGAAGCGGTAAAAGCGCAGGTAAAAGCAGACGCTGACCGCCTTGTTGCCATTGAAAAGGAAAGCGAAGAGGTTGAGGTTTCTTTGAAAAAAGCGATGATGGCAATCCCCAATATCGTAGCCGACGACGTTCCCGTAGGTAAAGACGATTCCGAAAACGTGGAATTGCAACGCTTCGGCGAGGCGAAGGTGCCCGACTTTGAAGTGCCTTATCACCTCGATATTTTGGAAAAACTTGACGGTATCGACGTGGATTCCGCGCGCCGTACTTCGGGTCAAGGCTTCTATTATCTGACGGGCGACATCGCAAGATTGCATTCCGCAGTTTTGACGTATGCGAGAGATTTCATGATTGACAAGGGCTTTACGTATGTGATTCCGCCTTACATGATTCACGGCGACGTTGTTTCGGGGGTTATGAGCTTCGATGAAATGGAAAATATGATGTACAAAATCGAGGGCGAGGATTTATACCTTATCGGCACGTCCGAGCATTCGATGATCGGACGTTTCATGGGCCAAATCATCGACGGCAAGAAGCTGCCTTTGACCTTGACCAGCTATTCGCCTTGCTTCCGTAAGGAAAAGGGCGCGCACGGTATCGAGGAACGCGGTATTTACCGTATTCACCAGTTCGAAAAACAGGAAATGATTGTCGTTTGCCGTCCCGAAGAAAGCGAAGAATGGTATGAAAAGCTTTGGAGCTACACGGTAGAGCTTTTCCGTTCCATGGATATCCCCGTAAGACAGCTCGGCTGCTGCACGGGCGACCTTGCAGACCTTAAATATAAGAGCTGCGACGTCGAGGCATGGAGCCCTCGACAGAAAAAATATTTCGAGGTCGGTTCTTGTTCCAACCTCACGGACGCGCAGGCGCGTCGTTTGGCTATCCGCTATAAGGACGACGACGGCAAGACCAAGCTTGCACACACCTTAAACAACACGGTAGTCGCGCCTCCCCGTATGCTGATTGCGTTCATCGAGAACCATTTGCAGGCAGACGGCAGCGTTACGATTCCCGAAGTATTACAGCCGTACATGGGCGGTAAAAAGGTAATTGCGCCGAATCAATAATCAAGAGTATAAAAAGAGGGCAGGTATGCGTTCAACGCATACCTGCCCTTATCTTTTTAGAATTAAATGCCGTTAAATTCAAGCCCTGCATACTTTGCAGCGGTTGCGAAAATAGACAAGAGATATTCCTGCTTTTCGGCGTGGCTATTGCCAGGAAGATAATCCGCAACGTAGGTTTCGTACCAATCGTAGGAAGAACAGATTGCATTCCAAAGACTTGCAAAATCGGGGACTTCACCGTAAAGGTCCATATAAATCAACAGTGCGCCTGCAACGCCCGACAGCTCGTTGGGGTGCCAACCGTCGTTTGCGTCGTTGAGGTTGTTCGAGGCGAAGCCCTGCGTTTTTAAATCCTTGATTAAGGCGCGCCAGTTGACAAGGTCGAGCCCCGTTTCGCTCGAGGCGGTAATGCCGTCCTCCGATTCGTTTTCACCAGGGTAAATCTTCATTTCGGTTTTGGGGCTGACTTCCTTTAACTTCGTCAAGAACTGATTGAGGTACATCGCGTCGTTGAAATCATAGAAATCCTGGATATAAATGAGGTCGGGGCGGTAGTCCGTCGTCATGTAGCCGCCTACCCCAAACGCATTGTTGTACTGGTCGGGGATTCTGCCGTTCGGCGTCCAGGTGAAATGGGCGGTCAGGTTTGCGCCGTTCAGCTCGGCAATCGTTTGCAGCCAAGCTGCGGTGTCCGAATAATAGATAAAGCTATTCCCAACGACTTCGATTTCTAGGCTCTCGGTTTTACTATAATAACCGCTGGGGTTGTAGTTGTCCGTATGCCACATATTTTTCGGCGCGGTTTTGATAACGAGGTTATCCAGATAAAAGACGGAATCGGCAGCTTCGTCGCTGAACGCGTTACTGAAAATAATGATGAGAGTATCTGCCTGCGAGGTGTACTTCTCTTCGAAAAGGATATCGAGATAAACCGTAATACGCACCCAACCAGACTCCAAAACCTTTTTTACTAAGCCCGTTCGGCTTTCGGTGTTGTCTGATTTATTATTAAAGGCAATTTCCGTAGCTCGTTCACCGCTTGCGTTGACAAGCGCAATCGAAGATATGTAGCTGCAATTTTGCGCTTTCACGTCGAATATCAGCATTTCATCTTTCAGATTTTTGCTTTGACCGTAGACGGCTTTCAAATCGAAGCAAACCGCCGTCCAAACCCAGTTGCCGCCCTCGCCTGTGTAGCAGTTTGCGCCTACGTTATTGAACGAACCGCGCACAGCCGAAGTGCTGTTTTCGGAAGCAACCTTGCTCTGCGTAGACAAATCCGCATGCACCATCCAATCCGCAATCAGCTTCGTGGACATATACTCGATATTCGTCAGCTCATCTGCGTCGGCATCGCTTAAACCGTTAATCGCTACGTTATCCAGATAAAAGACGGAATCCTTAGACTCATCGCTGAACGCGTTACTGAAAATAATAATCAAGGTTTTCGCGTCCGTAATATATTTATCATCGAAAAGCGTATCGAAAGACACGGTAATGCGTACCCAATCGGCGTTTACAAGCTCTTTCGATAAACCTGTTCGGCTTTCGGTGTTGTCCGATTTGTTGTTAAAGGGGATTTCCGTAGCGCGTTCGTCATTCGAATTGACAACGGCAACCGAAGAGGTGGGGCTGCAATTTTCCGCTTTTACGTCAAAGGTCAGCTTTTTGTCTTTCAAATTGATAGTTTGACCATAGAATGCGTTTAAATCAAAGCAAACCGCCGTCCAAACCCAGTTACCGCCTTCGTCCGTGTAGCCGTTTACGCCCACGTTATTGAACGAACCGCGAACAGCCGAAATGCTGTTTTCGGAAACGACCTCGCTCTGTGTAGACAAAGTCGAGTGGACAATCCAATCCGCGATAATCTGCGTGGATACATATTCCGAATCGAGCAGCTCTTTTTCCTCATTATCTTCCTCGTCGTCCTTACCCGAACTATTGTCCGACGAGCTGTCTTGCTTTGACGAGCTATCTTGCTTTGACGTGCTCTCCTTTTCGATGGAGCTCACTTTTTTCGAGGAGCTTTCTACGCTTATAGACTGGTCGTCTTCGGACGAGCTTTCCTCTTCCGAAGAGCTGTCTTTTTTAGACGAAGAATCCTTTTTCGAGCTACTTTTCTCGTCGTCATTATCCTTGTCTTTTTCGCTCTCCTTGTTCTCGTTATCGATTGTAGAAGAAGCAGAAGAGTTGTTGTTCGTTTGTACG
>JAFUMY010000136.1 GCA_017482415.1 Clostridia bacterium | reverse complement strand
ACGGGGGTAAAGGCACCGTAACGCAGGGCGTAATAATAGTCCGCATATTCCTTTTTAACCGTCACGGAAAAGGTATATGGGTCTAAAAGCCTGACCCCTGAAAAGGGCACGGGCTCGCCCGAGCCGTCATAACCGTTAAACGCTTCGTAGCCGACTAAGGTCATACCTGCCGACTCGCCGCCGCCCGCCTCTCGCATGACTTTGCTGCTACCTACAAGCAGCGCAACCAAATAGTTTTCTGCGCGAATGGGCGTTCCGTCCGAAAAGGTCAAATCCTCTTGAATTTTGATTGTAAAGGTTTTCGTTCCATCTTCGTTTTCCTGCTCGGTATGCTCGCGCAGGATTTCACTACCTGCCCATTGATAGGAGCCACCCATGTCCGCAACCACCGTGGAATAACCACTCGTCAACGTCTCGATGGCAAGGTCGGCTGCACCCGGCGCGGATTTTCCGAACGAGGATGCACGGAACATCCCCGAAAGCTCGGTATTACTACCCAAAATCACGGAATTGTCCCCAGAAACCACTCTTGCGTTTACAATTGCGTCCGTAACGCTCCAATACGGATTCGTCTTTAACGCGTCAATCTTTGCATTGTAAATATCATAATACTGGTTGGAATACAACGGCACTTCGGGTACGAGCATATTCCAACGCTGAATATACAGTCTCCACCATTCGTTATAGACGTCCTCAGCGGTTAGAAATCGCCCGACGGGCTTTGTGTTATAGACCATTGCCATGGACAAAAAATCCATACCAAGCTCATACGTTTTCCCATCGACGTTCACATACGCTACGCCGTCCTTTTCCGTAATCATGTCAATGGTAACTTTTTCCCCGATTTCTGCGTACACCGAGCGATAGTCCGTGCGTTCGATAACGTCCGCCCATAAATCTCCGTCCGTTGATTTTTTACAAGCCGTAAATGCAATCGGCAATGCGCAAGCCGCAAGTGCCACTGTAATCATTTTAAACCGATTCTTCATATTTATCAGTTTACCCTTTCCCTTATTTTTTATCCCTTGTAATAAAAAACACTTGACGAATCCCCCTCACCGTGTTATACTAATTGAAATGAATTTTATATAGTCGCGCGCACGTGTGGATTAGCCACACACCCTACGCGCGCAAGGAGACTGTTATGGATAAAAAGAAAGTACGGATTGAAACGTCCTGCGTACAGGGCGGTTACACCCCTGGCAACGGTGAGCCTCGTCAAGTACCCATCATTCAAAGCACAACGTTCAAATACGCTACGAGCGAGGATATGGGCAAGCTGTTCGACTTGGAAGCAAGCGGCTATTTCTATTCCCGTCTGCAAAACCCGACCTGCGATACGGTGGCGGCAAAGATTTGCGAGCTTGAGGGCGGTTCGGCTGCAATGCTCCTCTCCTCGGGCCAAGCGGCAAATTTCTTCGCGACCTTTAATATCGCTAGCGCAGGCGATCATATCATTTCCTCTTCGTCTATCTACGGCGGTACGTTCAATCTCTTTGCCGTTACCATGAAAAAAATGGGCATCGAGTTCACCTTTGTATCCCCCGATTGCACGGAAGAAGAGTTGAATGCGGCATTCCGCCCCAACACCAAAGCGGTATTCGGCGAGACGATTGCGAACCCTGCGTTGACCGTACTTGATATCGAGAAATTCGCAAAAGCAGCACACGCGCACGGCGTACCCCTGATTATCGACAACACCTTTGCTACCCCTATCAATTGCCGTCCTTTCGAGTTCGGCGCGGATATCGTAACCCACTCCACCACGAAATACATGGACGGACACGGCGTTGCGGTTGGCGGTTGCATCGTCGATTCGGGGAACTTCAACTGGCTTGCGCACGCGGAAAAATTCCCTGGGCTTTGCACTCCTGACGCAAGCTATCACGGCATTACCTACGCCACGAAATTCGGTCAAGGCGGCGCGTTTATTACCAAGGCAACCGCGCAGCTCATGCGCGATTTCGGCTGCACGCAATCCCCCCAGAGCGCGTTCTATCTCAACCTCGGCTTGGAGAGCTTGCACGTGCGTATGGAGCGTCATTGCTTAAACGCGCAAAAGGTAGCGGAATATCTTGAATCGAACGACAAAATCAGCTGGGTGAATTATCCTGGCTTGCAATCGAATAAATATTACGAGCTTGCACAAAAATATATGCCGAAAGGCACCTGCGGCGTCGTTAGCTTCGGCGTGAAAGGCGGCAGAAGCGCGGCGGAAAAGTTCATGAAAGCGTTGAATATTATCGCAATCGAAACTCACGTTGCGGACGCGCGTAGCTGCTGTTTGCACCCTGCAAGCGCAACCCACCGTCAAATGAACGAGGAAGAACTGATTGCAGCAGGCGTACCCGGCGACCTTGTGCGTCTTTCCTGCGGTTTGGAAAGCTACGAGGACCTCATAGCGGATATCGAACAGGCGCTTAGCGTATTGTAATTATTAGCCTTTCCACCACAAAAGCAAAAGGAGCAACTCCATGCCTATTAAAATCCCCGACAACTTACCCGCGGTCAAAACGCTGACCGATGAAAATATTTTCGTTATGACAGAGAATCGCGCGATTTCGCAGGATATTCGTCCTTTGCGAATCCTGATTCTCAATCTCATGCCGAAAAAAATCGAAACGGAAACACAGTTTGCACGGCTTCTCGGCAATTCGCCCTTGCAGGTGGAAATGGAGCTCATCCATACGAAATCCCACCAGTCTAAGAACGTCGCAGAGGAGCATTTACTCGCATTCTATAAGACCTTTGAGGATGTTCGAGACCAAAAATTCGACGGTATGATTATCACGGGTGCGCCCGTTGAGCATATGCCTTTCGAAGAGGTAGAATACTGGCAGGAGCTGACCGAAATTATGGAATGGAGTAAAACCAACGTTCACAGCACCTTTCACGTTTGTTGGGGGGCGCAGGCAGGGCTTTACTACCACTACGGAATTCAAAAGCAGGAAGTTCCCGAGAAAATGTTCGGGGTTTTTCCGCATACCGTGGATTATAAAAAATCCATTCTTTTCCGTGGCTT
>JAFUMY010000135.1 GCA_017482415.1 Clostridia bacterium | reverse complement strand
TCTATTACGAAATGGTATCCCATTTTCGCCACCCAAGCGTCAATTTTGTCCTTCCATTCGAATGGGATAGGCAAGGATTTTGCATTGAACGTACTCACGTGCCACGAAAGCAACGTTTCGATAATTTTATCCAAATCCCAGCCCTGTCTTTGCCATTCGCCAAGCCACCAATATGCCTCAAAGGAAACGTGGCCTTTTTTCCAAATATCCTCCATCTTTTCCACTTTTGGCGGCAGCATTTCATAGGTCAAATTAGGTTTTCCGATACAGTCCGCGCGCCAGCCCACAGACGTCTTGTCGTTGGAGTGCTTCACCAACCAAGGAATGCACGTTTGCCCAATAAGTAAAGTGTTTTTGAATACGTCGGTATAAATATCCACAAAGCTTGCAAGCTGTTCCTCCGTAAAGAAGTCCACGCAGCTTCCTTCCCCCCATGCTCCAGGTAAAGAAATATCCATAAAGGCAAGCGTGGGATCACTGTCAAAGCGTTCGCCAAAGGCGCGAATCGCTCTGCCGAAATACTCCAAAAATTTCGGGTCGGAAGGGCTATCCTTTACACGCGCCCCTATCGGACGAGCAGGACACTCGATTTTCTCTTTCAGCCAATCGGGAACGTCGTCGGTCTCACGCGTACTGTGTTGTATCAAGCGGAACATTACCGTTTGTTCATTCTCTCTCGCCTTTTGCAAAATATCTTCAATCAAGGCGTAGTTATATTCCCCCTCGGTAGGCTCAAACTCCTTCCAAAGAATACGAATATACACAACAGAGCAATCGGGATAATAGCCTTGTTCTCTGCCTTTTTCTTCCACATAATCAGGCACGGGATAACATTCTACGTGCTCTGTTTCCGTCATATTATTTTCAGGCCTTACAATCAAATCCGAATACAGTACGTCGTTTCTAAAATGCTGAAAACTCGTAAATCCTATGTAGGGATTTTGTTTGGTTTCTTTTTTATAATGATAATACAACTTCTCCATAGTACTTTCCTGTTTTTTAAAAATACATACGCGCGCTCAATCGTGACAGTGCTCTTTGATAAATTTCGCTACGCCTGCCGACCAGCCGTGACAAAGGCTGTGTCTAAACCCTACGTAGCAATGCGCACCGTGGTCGCCGTGAATATCCTTCTTTGTCGGGTCAAGCTCGTCAATACGTCCCGAGCCCTCCAGCCATTCCATATGGAAATCTTCCCAGAAGGTCGTTGCGCCTCTATCGAGCATCGCGCCGTAATATTCCTTCATCAGCTCGATTGCAAGCTGTTCGTCGCGCGACGCAATCGCCGTTAAAATATAATAGCTCATAAAGGTCGAGAAGCCCTTTGCCCTGCCCACGATGAGTTTTTCGTATTCCTCGTCCGTCAGCTCGCCCGTGGCAAAATATTTCAATGCGATAACCTGCTTTTTCTCCTCTACGTGCAAGGATTGAAGCAGCAGCTTCTTTCTGATTTTTTCTATGATATCCGTAGGCAAATCGAACGTCTTTAATAATGTTTCCGCGCTGTTCATCGCAAACAGGAAGATCACGCGTACACCCACGGGCTCGTCAGGCGAATCCTTGGTCGGCCAATCCACTAACGAGCGGATTTCCCTATTCAAATTCCCTTCCTCGTCCACCAAGCCGTCCATCACGTTTAAAAGCTCTTTGATATAAGGCAAATGCTTTTTGATATACGCTTTACAGTTAAATTCCTTGTAGTAATCGGCAAGAATAATCAGCCACCACATGGAATAGGTGTAGATACCGTTCATAAACTTAGGCAAAGGCGCAAGCTTTTCAGCTAAGTCCAACGAACGTTCGATAACGGGCAATCTGCCGTAAATCGCAGTCAATGCCATCACCTCGGGAGCCAAATCTCCAACCCAAAGCAATCTATCTCGCTTGATACCGTCCCAAATGTAACCGCTGGAAGTACACAAATCCACTGTGCGCTTTGCCACCTCAAAAATCTCCGCGATACGCTTATCCTTTCCTTGGTAGGTGTAGATAGGCTTTTTCGAGAAAATATTATTTTCGCAAAAGATGTTTTTGAAATAGACGTATTTCTCCTCTAAAAGGTCTATACGAACGAAGCGGAAGCCCGTCTGCCCGTGCGTCAAATCCGCATATGCGCAAAGCACCGTTTCAAAATCACGTGGACTGTGCGCATTCACCGCATTCTTTTCTCCGATAGAGGAATTGACCTCGCCCAAGCTTTCGCCAAAGCGTATCCTTACCTTACAACTCCCTTTATAAATCCAATTCACTATAACGCGGATACCGCCGTGCATTTCCTTGCCGAAGTCTAAAACTATGTATGAGCCGACACCTTCCAGCTTGGCGTAATTAACCCATTCCTCCACATTATAATTGATGGTCGCGTATAAGCCCTTTGAACAAAACAACGTTTCCGTGTGTTCTGCTTTCACCGCTTCCACAATTCTTGTAGGTAATAAATATTCTTTCATTGTTTATGCTTCACTTTCCTATTTCTAATTTTACGCCTTACGTTTCTCCACGTAAGCGTCGTAATACGGCAAATATGCCTTGGTGTTTTCCAGCATTCTATCGAACAGCTCTCTTGCCTTTTCCTCAGGCAAGCACATATTCGGGTTGTTTAGGAACGCCACAAACGCCTTTTCGTAATCTCCCGAAAGTGCTGCGTCTACCACCGTTTCCTGCTCCTCAATAATACGCATAATGAGCGCGTTTAATGCGGTAGGTACTTTGCCTGCGTGAACGGGCTTTACGCTATCCCCCGAGAAAAATGCGTTCGTTTCCACAATCGCGTCGTAGGGGTTATTTTCCACCTGCCCTACGTTGGGAATATTGACGTTCGTCACAAAGTCTCCCAAGCCCAAAAGCGCCTTGATTTGGCGTACCGTTTCCTCGCCCGTTTTGCGTAAAACAAAGGGCTTGCCCTCGTAATAATCGCGCGCCTTTTGCTTTCTTTCTTCCAATTCGATTTTGCGCCAAGCAACCGTCGTCAAGGAAAAACCGTATTTTTTCTCTACCATTTCCTTGCTTTCCAAAAACCATTTACCGGGGCAAAATTCCGACAAATGTCTATCCCCTGCCGCAGCAATCGCACCGTAACGCTTAAAGAGTGTGAATTTTACAAGCTCCGTCGTCACGTAAGCGCCGTTCGCCCAATGCTTTGCGTCCACGCTCTGCTCTAAGCCGTTCGGGTGTTCGTCTACGTATGCACCGTAAACGGGCATTAAATCCATTCCCTTGTATTTTGCTTCCGTCAGGAAAGTAAAGTGGTTTACCCCCACGATATTCGTGCGGATTTCATCACGCGTTGCCTGCACGCCGTATTTTTCTTCCAAGATTTTGGAAAGCAATTTCTGCGTACCGAACACCTCGTGACAGCAACCGAACGCTTTAATTTCAGGGAAGACCTTATACAGCGTTCTCACACAAGCCGACATCGGGTTGGTAAAATTGATGACCCAAGCCTTCGGGCAATATTCCTTGATTGCCAAAGCAAAATCGCGGAACATAGGCAAACAGCGAAGCGAGCGAACGATTCCGCCCGGCCCCGTCGAATCGCCTACGGGCTGATAAATGCCGTATTCCTCGGGAAGATGTACGTCGCTTTCCATTTCGTCGAACGTGCCAGGGAGAATGGAAATCACGACGAAATCCGCCCCCGAAGGTGCCTCGCCGATGGTTTCGTAGGTTTTATAACGCCATTTCCCCTTAACGTCCTCGCGAGCAGAAAGGTCGTTGCCTATCTTTTCATTGATACGAGCCCCTTCCTTATCAATATCATACAACCGAACGTCACCGCCGATTTCTTCGTCTTGTGCAAGATCGTTCATCAAATTATGCGCCCACGCACGCGAACCGCCGCCAATATAAGCTATTTGCACGTTTTTTACGTCTTTCATAAGAAATACTCCTTTTTAATTGTAAATTTCATTGATTAAAAGTTCAATAAAGCAAGCCGTCCAGTTATAATCCGAAATCGAATGTACGTGCTCGCGATAATCAGGTTTTTCAGGCTGTTCGCCTTTACGCTTTAAGTGGAATGGACAAATGCGGTTATCTGCATCGTAAAACTCAAAAACAGTTCCCGTTTCCAAATACCATTTATTGACCGCGTCCAACGTTCTAACCCGTAATTCCTCCGCAATCTCGGTATAGCCGTATTTACGCAACCCGAGAATCAAGAAATAATTGATATTCAGCCAAGAACAGCCTCTCCACATATCCACGTCGTAATAGGGGCTGTTTTTAGGGATAGACGGTACGGGCATTGCCGTCCAAAAACTCTTTTCATCCAACAACGCCTTCACCATTTTTTCCGCCTGCTCCTGCGAGCAAAGCCCCGCGAACATCGGCAAGAACGAGGACGACGAGGCTACGCCCGTCAGCGTTCCGTCAAACAGTCTGTCGTAATACAAGCCGTCCTCCTCACTCCACATCAGCGCATTGATTTTCTCCCTCGTTTCCTTGTGTACGTTTCTAAAATAGTCCGCATTTTCCGTATCCCCAAGCACCTCGTAAATATACGCAAGGTATCTCGCGTCGTTGCAAAGATAGGTGGAGAAATCAATTGCGTCCATATCGTTTTCAAAATCAAACCGAGGCGAATTATCTAACCCCGATTCACCGCATTTACACTCGGTATAATTCGGCTCGGTAAACCATTCCAAAAGCCCATTCCCGTTTTTATCCCGATTCCGCATCGTCCATATTAGGAGTTTTTTGAGCTTGGGCGCAACCTCGCGTAAAAACGCGGTATCCTCATCCTTTTTATAGATATTCCACACCGCCCAAGCCAGCACCTGTGGCTGCGTAACGTTGGAAAAGCCGCCGTATACCCCACTCATATGCGAGATAAAGCCCTCGTCCTCCTGTACGCTTAAAATGGAACGAATACAATCCTTCGCCATATCCAAATTGTATTCGGCAAACGCCATAGAATGAAATGCCGAATCCCAAATCCACATAAAGCGGTGGGGAACTCTGTCAGGCGTCGTCCAACGGCAGGGAATCACCCCCTCCGCGGAATATACGTTTTCCTTGTTAATAGAAAGGCATTTATAATATAATTGCTCGTATTTACTGTCCCTACAAATAGGCAAACACTTAAAATACGCCAACCTCTTTTTCTTTAATTTATCAAGCTCTACCTGCGTAGGTGCTTTGGTATTGCTCGTGCGATAAGAGAAGGTGAAATAGCACGCGCCCTCTCTCCACTCCGTAGTCAAATAAAAATACGCAAAATTTGTATGAATCTTTTCCGTAGCCCCCTCGAAAACGGAACGGTGATCCCCCTCTGTTTCCACAACGGGCGCAACGGGCGCTTTCCCGATGATTGTATATTTATTGAGGAATCCCACGAAAAAATCCTTACCGTCCAACATATCCCCCGTTACGGCTTCAAATTGCGCGTTTTTGCCTACGGGTATTTTCAGGCTAACGGTTTTTTCAAAATGAAAACGCAGCGTAATCGGCTCGTCCAACAGCATCGCAACGAAATCGTCGGCTGCCGAGGTCGTCCCGTCGAGCCCACTATAACAAAATAATTGTCCATATGCGTATTTATTATGTAATTTCATATCTCGTCCCTTAAAACTCATTCTCTTTCATCTTATTTTATTGAAAAAGAGCCAAGCGCAAGCCCTGCGGCGCGCGCTTAGCCTTTCTCTACTTTTTAAGCAGAAAAATTCGTTGTTTGAATATCCTTTACCGTTCTCATAATATTCAATCCCGCATTCTTCATTCTTTTTTTCGCTCGTTTACGTGAGCGCTTTTCAACCCGACACGTCGGGAAGCCCCTAAAAGGAGCCTCCCTTTGTGCCTGCTTGTGTGTTATGCCGAAATAGCGCAAGGCATGATATAAACTGCCTGGCCTGCCGTAAGCGATACAGTGCGCGTATTGCCATTTACCAACGTTCTGTTGCCGCTCTGGTCGTAAACGTAGAAGCTCGTTACCTTGCTATCCAACGTAACCGTCACGGTTTGCGCACCGCCTTCACTCGGGTCGATTGTGTTCATAACCATATACATATAGTTATATTTCTCTTCGTCGTACAGCTCGGTCACAAGCGTGTATTCAAGATTCGTACTAACAGTTTCTACCCACTTAAAGGAAGCCGCCGCCGTCAAATTACTACTCCACGAAATATGTTCGTTGTTCTTCGAGCTATCGTTATTCGAGCCTACTACGGTGCTTGCATTGTAGTCGAAATGGCTAATCGTCTGTGCAAATTCGGTATTCTCCGCCATAATCGTCTTCATGATATCATACAACGCCGTCGTTTCGCCTGCGCGGTTTACAAACGCACCGCCGTCGTCAAACCATTCGCCCGAGGCGCTGTTCGCCGACTTCGTCCAGTAGGTGAAGTAGCTAATCTGCTTCACGCCAAAGCCCATCAAATAGTTGTTCAGCCAACGAGCGTCGTCCTCTGTTACCTGACGGATGGTCACATCGCCGCTCGAACCGCCGCTACGCATTACGCAGCTCTGCGTTACTACCTTTACCGCCAAACCACGTTCCTTGGCGATTTCCGCAACCATCTGAATGTTACGAAGAGCCGTAGGGTCGATGTAAGGAGTATCCTCATTTTTCCAAGAAGTGAAGGAGAATTTCTTCTCCGACTTGAAGGGATAATCGTCGTACTGGATATAATCGGTACCCATCGCGTCGAGGAATGCATTTACGTAGTTCTTGTAAGCAGCTTCCGTTTGTGCCGCGCTCGGCGTACTGGAAGGCGTACTGCCGTCGTACCAGTATTTTATCATGTCGTAGCTGTTGTGCTGCAAGGGGTTGAGGTTGTACTGCACGTAGCACTCAGGCATAACGCGCTTAATCGATTGATATACCTGACCGTAGCAGTATGCGTTTTGATAGGAGGGCTCGTCACCCAGCATGACACCGTAGAAGGCAGGATGGTCCTTGTACAAGCTGAGACAGCTATAAACGTATGCGTCCAACGATGCCAGCGTGCTAAACTGCTCGCCCTCGCCGATTCCCCAAGCCGTACCGTTTACGGTCGTACCGCTAATCGTAACAGGCTCGGAAAGGTTTTGAAGTCTGCCGTCCGTCAAGATGACCTTCAAGCCAGCCTCAGCCGCCTTATCCATAATCAGCTTGCCGTCCGTTGCCCACGAGCTTGTGCTGACGTTGATAGTATCCTGCGCAAGCAGGATGTTGAAGCCTGCGTTTTTGTACTGCGTATACTGTTCTACCGTTCTGTAATCAACAACGTTCTCTACCTGATTTACGCCGTCAACCGTCCACTGACCGTGCGAAGGACCGCTGTATGCGTAACGGTCAAGCTCTACCGCTGCTTCGTCTGAATAATCAACGTCCTTTGCGTACTTGGTAAGGAGCGCGTCAACCGTCGTATCTTCTTCTATGCCGAATACCGTATCGAGCACCGTCGCCTTACCGAATTGACCGTGCAGCGCGATGCTGCCCGTTGCCAGGTTGCTCGTCAAGCCCGTCTTGGAGTAGTTGTAAACCAACGCGCCCGTAATCATATTGATAACGCGCACCTCGAGTTTACCGGTCGCACTGAAGCCCATAATGACACGATAGGTGGTGTCAGGGGTCTGCTCAAGTGCAGTGATACTGAGTGGATTGGGTGCGTCAACCGTACCGTCCGCTACACGGTACGTGTTCGAACCATCGTCCCAGCTAAGTACCTTTTTATTGCCGACAATAATCATTCGACAGGCGTTCGTCGTTCCTACATTTCCGAGCCCGCTCACACCTTGCATATTGTACATACCGCCGCAAATCATAATACCGTGCGCATTATCATCCACCGCTACCTTGGAGTCCGCCGTCGAATCCCCGTTGTTATATACCGTATTCGTTACCTCGTTATTGAAGAAGGAAACGATAGGCATATTGCTACCCGTGAAATCAAATACTACGTAATCGCCCACGCCGTAGTCGCCGTTGAACGCGATGTACGCCATATCCGTCGTACCAGTTTTCGGCTTGCTAACGCCGCCGCTTTCGTACTTGCCTGCCTCAAAAGTCAAGCCGTTGTCGTCCCAAGCAGCCTTATACGTCGTCATAGCAGGCGTATATAACGCTTTTGCATTCTCGAAGCCGTTTACGATAGGATATACTTTGTCAACAACCGTATCTCTGCCGAAATGGCCGTAGAGCGCGATGTCGCCTTCCCAGTCTGCTTTTGTAACGTTGCCAAACGCCTTGTCAAGAACCAATGCGCCCGTCGTCAAATTCCAAACGTAAACGCGCAGGTTCATGTTCGCCGTGTTGGCGCCGTTTTCTACCCAACCGAGCATTACGCGGTATTGGTCCGTCGTGCCGCTGAGCATTGCCAACGACGCGGGGCTGGGCGTGGTAGGATTCGAACCGTCGCTAAGACGATTAGACTTTGGATTTTCGGTTGCGCTGTTGTCTGCCTTATAGGTAATTTTATAAGGACCGATGAGGTTCAAACGGTTGGAGAGATTCCCCGTATAACCGCCGTCGGGTAAGCCGTTGTGGTTATAAATACCGTTAAAGAATATCCAAG
>JAFUMY010000134.1 GCA_017482415.1 Clostridia bacterium | reverse complement strand
GAAATGAGCTCTTAAGAAATTTTCCAAAGAATTTTTCTTTTTTACGCTAAAAATCTTTGACAAGACCAAAAAATGTGATATAGTTATAAAGCTTTTTTGAATAACCAAAACATTATTGAGCCATGCAGAAGTACCCAAGAGGCTCAAGGGGCTCCCTTGCTAAGGGAGTAGTATGGGAAACCGTAGCACGAGTTCGAATCTCGTCTTCTGCGCCAAAGGACGCCGTGGGCGTCCTTTTTTTGCGCAGAAGACCAGTAAGCAGAAATTGTGAATACGCACGAGTTCGCGCGAGGAGCTTCCGATTTTCATAAAAAGCGCATGGGTACGTGTATTGAAAATGATGCATGAAGAAGTTTGCGAAAGACTTGTTGCGAAAAATAAATGATAGGCACAGGTACGAGCTAAAGATTTTACATGGCAGGCAGGTACGCGTTGAAATTTTAATAAAAAAGTCAAAAAATAGGCGTACAGTTCTTGCGTTTTTCGAAAAATTGTGTTACAATATGACTATCAAGTGAAAAAATAAGAGGAAAATAGTAAGAGGAGATAAAAATTTATGAACATTTGGCATGATATTGCGCCTGCTCGTATTACAGCGAAAGCTTTTGAGGCATACATTGAAATTCCCAAGGGCTGTAAAGCAAAATATGAATTGGACAAAGAAACTGGACTTTTGAAGCTTGATCGCGTTTTGTATACGTCGACGGTGTACCCTGCAAACTACGGTTTTATTCCGAGAACGTTTGCCGATGATGGAGACCCGTTGGACGTTTTAGTGCTCTGTGGGGAAACGATTTATCCCAGTACTTTGGTGCGCTGTTATCCGATTGGGGTTTTGAAGATGATTGACGGCGGCTCCTTAGACGAAAAGATTATTGCAATTCCTGTTGGGGACCCTACGTACAGTGCTTATTATGACATTCAAGAACTGCCCAAACATATTTTCGACGAAATGATGCACTTCTTTGAAGTGTACAAGACGCTCGAGCATAAGACGACGACGGTAAAAGAGGTTTGTCACCGCGACGAAGCGATGGAAATTATCAACAAGTGTATCGACGCTTACAAGCAGATTTTTTGCAAATAATTTGATTGAAATCATCGAAAAAACGAAAAAGGGCGATAGACGAGCCCTTTTTTTCATTCTTAGGATAAAAAACGTGTAAAAAATTTACGATTTTTATCAAAAACTTTGGGTAATAATATTGACATTCACGTAAAAAAGCGTTATAATAGATAAGAATTCGAGTATAAGTGAGATTTTTTGTGTTCCGCAGCGAAAACGGAGGATGAAAAACAAGCGGTCTCGAAGAGAGAGAGTAGCGGGGAAGTTCTCCGTGATTCGTTAAAAAATCCGTTGTTCGATACGGAGAACGGGTTATCGGTAAAAAACCTCGGAGGTTAAATGGATAGATGAAAAAGTACAAGATCAAGTCGGTTCCTACAAGGCAGGGCGCTTACGTTCGTCGGCGCATTGCAAAAAACCGTCACAGAGCTGAATTCGTCGGTATTATTTACCTTTTCGCGACGATTATTCTTGCGGCATTGGCTTGCTTGCCTATGCTGACGGCGGAAAATGCTCCTGTGGGTATCGCAAACGTAATGCAGGTATTCCAGTCCTTTACGTTATCTACGGTTGGCGACCTTATTAAGCTTATCAATGCAGCTTTGTATGTATTGATGTTGTTGGGTTTGGTTATCAACATTCTTAGATCGCTTGCAAATTTGGGCAATTTGTTCAAGAAAAAAGTAAGCAGAGTTTATGGGTTGAATGCAAACCTCGACGCAATGGAAAATATGGGCTCGTTATTCTCGGGGTCGTTGGCGTCGATCATCAATTTCCATTTCCTTATTTATATTCTCGCAGGCGGTGCTACGGTAGAAATGATGTTTCTCGTTGCGCTTGGCGTGGGTCTTGTGATTCATTTCCTCTGCGGAATTTTAAGCACGAAAACGAGCGTGTTTGAAAAGGATAAAGAAGTTGGCGTGCGCGAGCATAAGAGAATGTTCAGCCGCGTGTTGCCTTTCTTCCGCAACCTGATTCAGACGGTAGCTGTTTTTGCGATGATGTACATATTCTTGGTTTCCGCGACGCTTGGTTCGTATATCGCTGCGCTTGCGGCAGATAACGGAATTACAATGATGATTGAAAATCTCTTCAATTACATTCCGTTCTTCACGCAGTTGCTTACCGCAATCTGGCTTATGGTACTCGTTAAGCACGCAACCGGTATTTCCGAATACGACTTTAGAGGCCCTGAAGCAGAAGGACAGCATAATTATAGAGTATTCGCGTTCTTTACGGTGATTACGGCACTCGTAACGTTTGCTTGCAGAATGATGTTCGGTGAAGCAATCTTCACGCTTGAGGGTAGTTCCTTATTTATTGAGATTGTAACGGGACAGGATATGAATTGTATCATTCTTGCGGCGATTGCGTTCGTTGCGTTCCTTCTTGATTGCATTGTAAAATTGAGAATTTCCTACGCTGATGACGAAGAAGAGGAAGATTATATCGATTGGAGCTCGATTCCCGAAAGAGAAAGACCTGCTCGTTATCCCATGGCGTATCAGCCCGGCCCTCAAGTCCGTTACGTAAAATCGTACATGGACGGTAGAAGTGTAGAGCATGCGCCTTCGATGCCGCAATCTCGCTCTGGTTCTTCGGCAGCTGCATACGGCGCACCGGTATGGATGAATACGAATCCGATGGCATCCGTGTATGCGCCTGGCGCACCTATTTCGGCAACCGCTTATCCTATGAATCCCATTTATGCTCCTGGTGCTCCTGTTTCGGTGAATGCGACGGCAACGGTACCTCCGACGCCTCCTGCACCTCCGGCGTTTATCCCTATGCCGGCACCCGCTCCTCAGCCTGCACCCCAGCCTGTTGCTCCTCAACCTCCTGTATTCGTTTCGGTGAATACGCCGAATGCAAGCGATTCGGGTGAAATCCAAAATTCCTATTTGGATATGATGAAGCAGCAGCTCCGTGCGCAACAGATTCAAACGCAGCAAATGCAAATGTCGATGATGTGTTCGCATCAGCTTCAATCCCAGCAGTCGAGATTGAATCACATGCAGCAGACCCAGCAAATGGACGCTATGCAGGAACAGCTTCAAAACCTTAAAGCAGACCAAGAACAGGCTCGTCAACAAGCGTGGATGGCTGGTGCATTCGGCGCAGCGGCAAGTGCATACAACGCACCTTCTACAAATTCGTTCGCGCAGAACAATTCGCAGGCAAGCGAAGAGGCTTCCGAGGATGAAGATATCATGAGAGCTGCGGCGGATGAAGATATCGTTGTTCTTCCTTCTATTGACAATGAAGCAGTTGACTCGGTAGACGCAGAAGAAGAGGAACGTGAACCTCGTGATTGGCAGATTAAATGCCCTAGCTGTCAGCAGCCCTTGACGGTAAGCGACGAACACGAATATCATCGTTGCCCTTCTTGCGGTAAGGTAATGCAGTTGAATATTAAACAAGTAAACGTAGAAGTGGAAGACGAACCCGAAGCAGAAGGCGAAGCGGAAGCTGAGGGTGAAGAAGAAACTTCTTCCGAAGCATAATTTCGATTCCGAGGTATAGCTTTGACGATTCGGCGGAATACGTCGAAGAGTCAGGCGAGAGAAATTTGACTTAGAATTGCGACCCTTGAAAGCGAACGGCTTTTGAGGGTCGGATTTTGTAAAAGGATTAAAAGGAGTGTCTATCATGGCAAAAGAAAACCAATTTGTGGAACAGATTGCGAATATCGACGTGGATTTTCCGCAGTGGTATACCGACGTTGTATTAAAGACGAAACTTGTAGATTATGGTCCCGTAAAAGGCACGATGGTCATTCGTCCTTACGGATATGCAATTTGGGAAAATATTCAAAATGAGATGAACGCACGTTTTAAAAAGCGTGGGGTAGAAAACGCATATTTTCCCTTGCTCATTCCCATGAGCTATTTTACGAAAGAAGCAGAGCACGTTGAAGGCTTTGCGCCCGAGGTGGCGGTGGTTACCGTAGCAGGCGGTGAAGAGCTTGCAGAGCCTTTGGCAATCCGTCCTACTTCGGAAACGATTATCGGCACGATGTGCTCAAAATGGGTACAGTCTTATCGTGATTTGCCGCTTAAAGTCAATCAGTGGTGCAACGTAATGCGTTGGGAGAAAACCACCCGTCCTTTCCTTCGTACCAGTGAATTTTTGTGGCAGGAAGGTCACACGGTGCATTCGACTGCAGAGGATGCGGAAAACGAAACGCAGGCTATGCTGGAGCTTTATAAAGAGTTTGCCGAGAACTGTCTTGCAATCCCTGTAATTACGGGCAGAAAGACAGAAAAAGAACGTTTTGCCGGCGCAGTTGCTACCTATACCATGGAAGCGATGATGCACGATGGTAAGAGCTTGCAGGCTGGTACGTCGCACTATCTCGGACAGAATTTCTCGACGGCGTTTGATATTCAATTCTTGGATAACGACGGCACGCACAAAAAAGCATTTACCACCTCTTGGGGGGTATCGACTCGTTTAATCGGCGCGATTATCATGACGCATGGTGACGAACGTGGTTTGGTATTACCTCCTGTCGTTGCGCCCGTACAGTGCGTAATCGTTCCTATCGCGGCGAGAAAGGGCGGTGTTATTGAGGCGTGTGAAGCTCTGAAAACCAAATTGGAGGGGGCAGGTATCCGTGTAGCGTTGGATACGACAGACAACAGCCCTGGTTGGAAGTTCAACGAATGGGAAATGAAAGGTGTTCCCGTGCGTATTGAATTGGGCCCTCGTGATATTGAAGCGGGCAAGATGCTTTGCGCGAGAAGAGACAACTTTGAAAAGGTAGAGCTTCCTTTAGAAAATGCAGCAGATTCGATAAAAGAATTGCTTGCAAGCGTACAGAAAGGCTTGCTTGAAAAAGCACGCAAGCACCGTGATGAACGCATTATTTATGCGGACGATATGGCAGGAATCCTTGCAGGTGTAGAAGCAGGCAAGTTTGTAAAAGCAGGCTGGTGCGGTTGTCGTGAATGCGAAGATAAAATCAAGGAAGAAACGGCGGCGACAGCGCGTGTTTACGCAGAGGGCGAAAGTGCGGAAAAGTGCGCGGTTTGCGGCAAGGATGCAAAACACGTTATTATTTACGCACGCGCATATTAATAGGAAAATAAGGTTATTTGAATTATCAAAAAAACGGTTTCAAAAAAAGGGCAAATAGCCCTTTTTTTGTTTTCAACGCGTACATGGGTGGGGGATTTTGTCAAAAAATCAAGAAAGCCCTCGTGTATACGTGTGTGCGCGAATAAATAATGTAGGAAAATGCGCAAAAAATATTCGTACGCACTTGACGAACGAGGAAAAAAATGCTATTATAGTATTATGGTGAATAATAACGAACTCAATCAAAAAATTGCAAAAAACCTCACGAATTACCGCAAAGCCGCAGGGCTTACGCAAGCAGAGCTTGCGGAGAAAATTAACTATTCGGACAAATCGGTGTCGAAATGGGAATCGGGGAACGGTATTCCCGACGTATATACCCTGGTTCAGATTGCGGAATTATACGGCGTAAGCGTGAATGCTTTTTTAGGCGAGGAAGCTCCTCAGTTCGAACGGAAAAAGACTAAGGGTTTACATACCTTGATTATGCTTTTATCCGTAGGGATTGTGTGGCTTGTTTCGGTGTGCGCCTTTGTGGCGTTGCAGCTTTTTAAGAAAGAGGAATACGCTTGGCTTTCCTTTATTTATGCGATTCCGACGAGCGCAATCGTTTTGATTGTTTACGCTTCCATTTGGAAACATCGAATTTTGAACTTTGTGTCCGTTTCGACGCTAATTTGGACGGTGCTTTTATCGGTGTATTTGACAGGGAAGCTATTATCCCTTGCGTACGGTTGGGATTACAGCGGGCTTTGGTGCGTATTCCTGTTGGGTGTTCCCTTGCAGGTCTTGGAGGTTTTATGGACCTTCTTCCGTACTCTGTTACGAAAGCATAAAAAGGCGATTGCCCCGAAGAAGACGGTAGATAAGCAAGAGGAATAATTAGATTGGTTAGCCGCTCAAGACCGAATTAAACCAGGTTTTGGATGGCGAATTTCACTGAATACTGCGTTAAAATTCTCGGTAAACCGCATGGTTGCCCTGCGATTTTGCCTTGTCTTAAGCAAAATTCGCATAGCCAAAACCGCCGAGCACCTTATAGCGAAGATTTTTCGATAGCTTTTGGCAAAGGCGGGCGCAGTCGTATCGTAATACTACAAGGACACATTTGACGAAAGATGTGAAAAATGACGCTTTAAGGCTGGTGTAACTTGGTCTTGAGCGGCTACGGAGTGAATATGCGTTGTTCGTATTGTAATGAAAATGAAGCGGCGGAGATTTATAAGCGTATCAAAGACGGCGTAGAGACGGAAGAAAACTACTGTCTGAATTGTTACGCTCGTTTGTTTTTGTCGGCAGAAACCGAGGACGGCGATAGAACCTCGTGTCCCTATTGCGGAACGACGCTTGCTGAGTTTAAAGCAGGCACGCTTGTCGGCTGTGCAAGCTGTTATTCGACGATGTATGCAGGGATATTCCCGAGTCTTGTCCGTATGCAGGGCGAGCATGCGCACGTAGGAAAAACCCCTCCGCTTCTTTCAGAAGATGAGGAGGTTTTGGAAAAGAATCATTACGCGAGTCGTTTGGAGCGTGAAGCTTATCGCAATGCGGCAATCAAGCAGGCGCGCTTTGAGCGTCAGTGTGAAGAAATGCAGATATTGAGCGAGTATCTTCGCAAGCAAAAGGACTTTGAAGGTGCGGACGGGTACGAAGCAAAGTTAGCGCAAATGCGCACGAAATCGGAGGTGGAGGAGGAATTTGTATGGCGAACACGCCGGAGTTTATCCAAACAACCGTAATTTCTACGCGGATACGTTTAGCGCGAAATTTTGCAGGCTTTCCCTTCCCCTCCAAAATGTCGGACGCACATGCGTCGGATATCGTACAGCTTGTGGCGGAGGGTTTAAAACGTCTTGACCCGTATGAATATAAACGGTATGATATCGCTAAGCTCAGCGACAGTGAAGCGCAGCTTTTACAGGAGCAGTACTTGATTAGTCCTGCGCTCTTAAAGCGGCTCAACGGCGGCGCTGCATTCGTGTCCAGCGATCGTGCGGTGTCGATTATGGTCAACGAGGAGGATCACCTCCGCGAACAATATATCGTGAAAGGCTTTGACTTATATAAGGCTTACGAGCGTTTGAGCGCACTCGACGATGGGCTCTCGTCTATTTTTGATTTTGCATTCGACGAGAAGCTCGGCTATTTAACGGCTTGTCCAAGCAATTTGGGTACGGGCATGCGTGCTTCCGTTATGATGCTATTGCCTGGGCTCGCCCGAAACGGGGAATTAAAAGCCATCGTTTCCGAGCTTAAAAGCAACGGAATGACGATTCGAGGCGCATTCGGTGAGGGGACGAGCGCGGAAGGGTATCTTTATCAGGTTAGTAACGAGCGCACGTTGGGACTCTCTGAGCAGGAGATTTTGGAAAAGGTTTCGGGGACGACTATGCGGCTTTGCAATCGCGAGCTGCTTGCAAGAGAAGAACTGCTGCGGACCTCGGAAACGGAAACGCGTGACCGCTGTTTGCGCGCATACGGTACGCTTTCAAATTGCGCAATTTTGAGCTTGCAGGAATTCTTATCGAAAATTGCAGACGTAAAGCTTGGGGTATTGTTCGGTTTTTTGAAGGCAGACAATCAGAAAAAATTCGACGAGTTTTTGGACGATATGCGACCTGCGGCATTCCGCTTAAACAATAACCTCGAGGGTGAAAGCGAGCGCTTTTGCGACGAGGTGCGTGCGGAAACGGTGGGGAACGTCCTGCCTAAGCTTGTATACGTAACGGGCAGAGGCTCGGAGAAGAGCGAGAAACGTAAAAAATAAAGGAGAGGGCGGTATTCCGCCAAGAGGGGAACTATGTATCCTTTGTCAAGAGCAACGGAAAATTTTAGAAAAGCGTTAGAGCTTGCAAACAGAACGGCGGCGGAGCTTGGTACAAGCTTCGTCGGTAGCGAGCATTTCATTTATGCGTTTTTGGCCTTACCCGACTGTGAGGCGTATAAAATCCTGTCGGCGGAGGGCTTGACGAAGGAAGAATACGGCGCGCTGTTTACGGCGGTCGTGGATAAAAACTACCAAGGTAAGGGCTTGACGCCGCGTATGCAACAGATGTACGATCGCGCGGTTGTGCATGCAGAAAATAGCGGTATGCAGGCAGGTACGGCGCACATGCTCTATCAAATCCTTTGTGCGGCAGGTTGTTGTGCAGTGCGCTTTTTGCAGCGTTTTACGGACGTGGAGGCGTTGAAATCGAATACGCTGTCTGCGCTTCGCGCTTTGCAACAGAAAAAGGAATGGGGGGAGGAAGGCGATACGCCCTCTACCGTGACCGATCCTTTGACGAGCTCGTACTCGGATTCCGCTTCGAATATAGAGGATTTAGAGGGCTTGAAAAAGAAATGGGCAAACGTTTTGGAGCAGGAAAAAGAACGTACCGAGAAAGAAGAAAAGAGCCGTGGTAAATCCAAGCATGAAAAATTGCCCGAATGTGGAATTGATATGACGGAACGCGCCAAAAAGGGTAAAATGGACCCTGTAATCGGGCGCAAAAAAGAGATAGAAAAGGTCGTGCAGGTGCTTTCCCGCCGCTTGAAAAATAATCCCGTTTTGGTGGGGGAACCCGGCGTTGGTAAAAGCGCGATTGTCGAAGGGCTTTCGCAGCTTATTGTAAAGGGACAAGTTCCCGAGCAGTTGTATAACAAAACGGTATTTTCGGTGGATTTGCCCGGTATGCTGGCTGGGACGCGTTACCGCGGTGATTTCGAGGAGAAATTAAAGAATCTTTTGGATGCTGTCATGAAGGACGGAGATATCGTATTATTCATTGACGAAATCCATACCCTTGTTGGGGCAGGCGGCTCAGCCGAGGGTAGCATGGACGCGGCGAATATCTTAAAGCCCATGCTTGCGCGTGGGGATTTGCAGGTTATTGGCGCGACGACAATTGAGGAATACCGCAAGTATATTGAAAAGGACAGTGCGCTGGAGCGTCGGTTCACTCCCGTATACGTAGAGGAGCCTTCGCAGGCGGATACGATTGAAATTATCAAAGGTCTGCGCCCGAAATATGAAGAGCATCACGGCATTGTGATTACAGACGAAGCAATTGAGGCGGCGGTAACGCTGTCGTCGAGATACATTACCGATCGCTTTTTGCCCGATAAGGCAATCGACCTTGTGGACGAGGCGGCGGCTCGGGTGCGTATTGTGGAAGAGGGCGGAAGCTTTGAAATTAAAGAAGCGGAAAAGGAAGTCCTCATTTATGAAGAGGAGCGGCGTTTATATGAGAGCCGCGGTGAATACGCGCTCGCAAGCGAAGCTTTGAAGAGTAAACAACGCGCGGAAGAAAAGAAGCAGGCTTTGGAGCAGGCACAAGCCCCCAAACGTCTTGCCGACGGCAGATTCGGGATAGGGAAAGAGCACGTGGCGGCTATCGTCAGTGCAAGAATGCGCATTCCGCTTTTAAAAATCACGCAGGAAGAAGGCGAAAAGCTCATGCGCCTTGAACAGGATTTGCACAGACGTATTATCGGTCAAAATGAAGCGGTAACGGCGGTTGCAAAGGCGATTCGCCGTGCAAGGGCAGGTTTGAAAGACCCGTCAAGACCGATTGGTTCGTTTATTTTCGTCGGACCCACGGGTGTGGGGAAAACCGACCTTTGCAAGGCTCTTGCCGAAGCGATGTTCGGTTCGGAAGAACAGATGATTCGTTTGGATATGAGCGAATATATGGAAAAGCAGTCTATTTCCAAGCTCATCGGCGCGCCTCCTGGTTACGTGGGATACGAGGACTTGCAGACGGGTCAGCTTACGGAAAAGGTACGCACGAACCCCTATTGCGTAATTTTATTCGATGAAATCGAAAAGGCGCACCCCGACGTATTTAATCTCTTGTTACAGATTTTGGACGACGGGCGTTTGACCGACAGCAAGGGCAGAACGGTCAGCTTTAAAAACGCCGTGATTATTTTGACCTCTAACGCAGGTGCAACGGTGTCGGAAAGCGAGCGCACGGGCGTGTACGGTTTTGGCAGCGACGGCCGTAGCGATAACGGTGTCAGCGAACGTCAATACGAGTCCATGAAAGAGAATATTACGAAATCCTTGCGAGAGAAATTCCGCCCTGAATTTTTAAATCGAATGGACGATATTATCGTATTCCATAAGCTCACGGAATCCGATTGCACCAAGATTGGTTGCAAGATCGTGGAGGGGCTTTCTAAGCGGCTTTTAGAGCAGAGGGGAATCGTGCTTACGGTCACCGAACGCGCGCTTTTTTCGATGGTGAAAGAGGGCTACGATCCGCAGTACGGCGCAAGACCGTTGAAGCGAGTGATTCAGCGTCGGATTGAGGATAAGCTTTCCGAGGAAATCCTGCTTGGGCGTATTCGCAACGGTCAGCACGTGACGGTGGATTATAACGGCAACGAATTTATATTTACAACGAGGGATAATTGAGTATGAAATTAACGACGGCAGGCGAATCACACGGCAAAGCACTCATCGCGGTGATAGAGGGCTTACCTGCGCATTTGCGACTCAATATTGAAAAAATCAACGCCGCGCTCGCGCGCAGACAAAGCGGCTACGGTAGGGGCGGCAGACAAAAGATTGAAAAAGACCAAGTAGAAATTTTGACGGGGGTACGTAACGGGGAAACGTTGGGTAGCCCTGTTACCCTTTGTATCTATAATCGGGATTTTGAAAACTGGAAATCGAGTATGTCCGCAGAGGCTTGCGAACAGGCTAAAATGCAGGAAAAGAGCCTGACAAAGGTTCGTCCAGGGCATGCGGATTTGACGGGCATGCTGAAATTCGAGCAGGAGGACGCAAGGAATATTTTAGAGCGTGCTTCTGCCCGTGAAACCGCGATTCGCGTTGCGGCGGGTGAAATCTATCGTCAGTATTTATCGGCGCTCGGCGTTGAAATCGAGGGCTACGTGAAAGAGGTCTGCGGCATAAAAGACGAAGGCAGGTATGCGTTTGAGACGCTTGCTCGTGCAAAAACGACGGAGCTTGGTATGCTGAATGCGGAGCTCGAATCGCAAGCGAAAGAGAAGATTGCAGCGCTTCGCGCGCAAGGCGATACGGCAGGCGGCGTTGTGGAAATCCGAGTGAAAGGCTTAAAATGCGGGTTTGGGAGCATGATGACGTATGCGGAAAAATTAGATGCGCAGCTTGCGCAGGGCTTGATGAGTATTCAGGCGATTAAAGGCGTAGAAATTGGGGACGGCTTTGGCGTTGCTTCCAAGAGCGGTAAGGACGTTCACGACGAAATTTTTTATGAGGACGGCAAGGGCTTTTACCGTAAAACCAACCGCGCAGGCGGTATCGAGGGCGGCATGTCGAACGGGGAAGAGCTTGTACTTCGGATTGCGATGAAGCCGATACCCACCCTCATGAAAGGCTTGCAAACGGTGGAGTTTGGCTCAAAGGAAGTTGCGGTGGCGGCATCCGAACGTAGCGACGTTTGTGCCATTTTTGCGTTGGAAACAATTGCAGAGGGCGTTGTTGCCGAGGTTTTGGCAAATGCCGTAGAGAAACGGTTGGGGGGCGATACCATGGCGCAGATTTGCACACGGTATGACGCGTTGCCTTGAATATGGAAACGATCGTTTTGAAAACTCCCTCTATGGAAGGAAAAATATACGTCGGGAAAGACATTTTAGAAAAGCGATTGCCGGTATTGACGGCGGGTCAGCAGAATTTCGTGCTTACCGACTCCAACGTCTATCGCTTGTATAAGGAATGGTTTGTCCGTTATTTTCAGGATACGGAAATTTTTGTTTTAGAGGCAGGGGAAGCATCGAAAACTTTTCAGTCCCTGTACGAGATTTTATCAAAAATGACGGGGGCAGGTCTGCATCGAACGTCACGGCTCTTTGCAGTTGGCGGCGGCGTTATCGGAGATATCGGTGGACTTGCCGCGGCATTGTATATGCGTGGGATTTCCTGTGTGCAGATTCCAACGACCTTGCTTTCACAGGTGGATAGCAGCGTAGGCGGTAAAACGGCGGTGGATCTTGGTGGCGTTAAAAATATCGTCGGGGCGTTCTATCAGCCCTGCGAAGTGCTTGTAGATCCCTCGTTTTTAAAAACGCTTCCAAGGCGCGAAATTAAATGCGGTTTAGGCGAAATCGTCAAGTATGCCGCTTTGAATGGTGAGATTTTCGATTTGCTTTCCAACAACACGGAAAAATGGACGGAGCTTGCCTTTTTAGAAGCGTTGATTGTATCTTGTATTCGCCATAAAGCAGGTGTGGTTGAGGCGGATGAGAAAGAATCGGGCGAGCGGAAGTCTTTAAACGTTGGGCATACGACAGGGCATGCGATTGAACTCACGAGCGGGCTTTCGCACGGTGAAAGTGTGCTTTATGGAATGCGTTTGGAAACGAAAATAGCCATGGATTTAGGCGTTTGCGAAAAGAGCTACGGCGAAGCGTTGGTATCCCTTGTCGATCGTGCTATTGCATTAGAGCCTTGTAGCGATATGGATTTTAAAAACATCGAGCAGGACGCAGAAAAAGCGCGCTCGGATAAAAAGAACACGGACGACGGAAAAATTCATATGGCGGTCGCAAAAGCAAAGGGCGAATGGACAATGCTGGCGTTGCCTTTTACGGAATACCAAGACGCTTTAAAAAATGCAGTAAAGAAATAAAGGGTTGGGGCAGGTATGCAACAAATTGATTCGAGAGAGTATTTTTCAGGGGAATTTGAGCTCCCTGGTGATAAATCGGTTACCCACCGTGCCGTAATGTTAAACAGCGGCGCGGACGGAGTGGCGGTAATCGAAAACGCATTGATGGGCGAGGATTGCGTGTCTACGTGCCGTTGTATGCGTGCGCTTGGTGCAAAAATCGACGTAGACGGAACGACGCTTAGGGTTAGCGGTACGCCGCATTTCCGCCGCGGTACGGAGTTGAATTGTGGCAATTCAGGTACGACGATTCGACTTTTGACGGGTTACGTTGCAGGGAAACAAATCGACGCGAAGCTGTACGGTGACGAATCCTTGTCCTCGCGGCCTATGAAGCGTGTGGCAGAGCCGCTTGCTTTGCTCGGTGCGGACGTGCGCACGACGGACGGACATGCGCCCGTTTACGTTTCTCCGAAGCTTTTGCAGGGAGCGGACGTGGAATTAAAAATAGCCTCGGCGCAGGTAAAGAGCGCTGTTTTGCTCGCAGGGATTTCTGCGGATGGAGAAACGTCGGTCACCGAGCCTGTAAAATCCCGTGACCATACCGAGCGGATGCTTTCGGCAATGGGTGCGGATATTGCGATAGACGGCAATCGTGTTACCGTGCGGAAAAGCACGTTAAAGGCAGTCGACGTTTGCGTACCCTCGGACGTTTCCTCGGCGGCGTATTTTATGGCGCTTGGCGCGTTGAAGGGCGAAACGCTTTGTAAAAACGTGGGGATAAACCCGACTCGCACGGGGATTTTGACCGCGTTCGATAAATTAGGCGTTTCCTATTCCTTGCTTAATCGACGTGTTTCAGGCGGCGAGGAAACGGCGGATATTTTGGTAAAAAAGACGGCTATGCGCGCAATCGAGCTTACGGCGGAGGATATTCCGTCTATGATTGACGAATTGCCTCTCGTGGCGCTGCTGTGCGCATTTGCGGAGGGAGAGAGCCGTATTACGGGCGCGAAAGAACTTCGGGTAAAAGAGAGTGACAGAATTGCCACTACGACAGAGCTTATCCGCAATATCGGCGGCGACTGTGAAGAGCTGCCCGACGGTTTTATTATCCGTGGTAAGAAAAAACTTTGCGGCGGCAACGTCGACAGCTATTTGGACCATCGAATTGCCATGACGGCGGCGGTAGGCTTGATTGCCTCGGAAAAGGGTGGCAACGTAGTCCGTCCCGAATGCTGTGCGATTTCCTTCCCCGACTTCTTTGATAAACTCGGGATTAAATTGTATTGATAGGGGGCAGGTATTCGATGAAAACAGAAAAACTGCGTTTGGGGCTTGTTGGGAAAGACGTTTCGAAATCGGATAGCGAACGCATACACGGCTTTATTTTAAAGGAGCTTGGCGTGGCTTGCGAATACGAGCGTTTCTCCGTTTCCCCCGATGCTTTTGACAGTGTAATGCGGCGTTTGATGGGGGATTTCGACGGGTTTAACGTTACGATTCCTTATAAACGCGATGTCATGGAATATTTGGATGGAATCAAAGGCGATGCAATCAAGTGTGGCGCGGTCAACACCGTCGTGACTTCGACGGGCATGGGATATAATACCGACGGTATGGGTTTTTCCATGATGCTTCGGCTTGCGGGGATTGCGGTTAAGGGTAAAAAGGTGCTGGTGCTTGGTGGCGGCGGTTCGGGCAGGAGTACAGCGGTTGCGCTTCTTGATAGCGGCGCGCAGGTATATATGTATCAACGCCGAAAGGACGCATTAGCGGAGGTCTGCGAACAGCTCAACGTACAGGCAGCGATAAATCCTGAATCGGGTGATTTTGACCTTTTAATCAATTGCACGGGTGTCGGTATGCACGATACGGAGGGACAGTCCCCCGTTTCAGAAAAAGCGTTTTCAGTTGCGGAGGCGGCAATCGATCTCATTTATGTTCCCGAAGAATCGGAGTTTTTGAGGTTGGCAAAATTGCAGGGGCTTCAAACCTTGAACGGCGCGGCGATGCTCTTTTATCAAGCCTATTATGCGGATTGTTTGTATTTGGATATAAAACCGAATGACGAGCAGGCAAAGACGTTGTACGAGAAATTTAAAAAGGAATAACGGAGGATTTACGATTATGAAATTCTTAATTATAAACGGAGTAAATTTAAACTTGACGGGTAAACGCGAAAAGGGTGTTTACGGCGCGGCCACTTTGGATGAAATCAATGCAAAGATTGCTTCGTATTGCACAGCGAACGGTGACGAAACCGAGTTCTACCAGAGCAATATTGAGGGTGAGCTTGTAAACAAGCTCCATTCGGCGTATTTAGAGGGCGGCTACGACGGTATTCTTCTCAACGCAGGGGCGTTCACCCATTATAGCTATGCTCTTCGCGACGCGATTGCGGCAATTGATATTCCCGTTGCCGAGGTGCATATTTCCAACGTCCATGCACGTGAGGCGTTCCGCCACAACAGCGTTTTATCGGAGGTCTGCAAAGGCGTGGTTTGCGGCTTTGGCGCTGGCAGCTATTTGGCAGCGATTACGGGCTTAAAGGATTATTTAGCCAAGTAAGAGGTAGGAAATGAATCTCATTTTATGCGGTATGATGGGCTCTGGGAAAACCACGGTTGGAATAAGAATCGCGGAAATTTTGGGGCGAAGCTGGTATGATACCGACAGCATAATCGTGGAAAAGCACGGAAAAATTTCGGATATTTTCGAGCGTTTCGGCGAAACGCATTTCCGTAGCTTAGAAACGGAGACCGTGCGTAGCCTTATGGAGAAAGACGGGCTTATTATCTCCACGGGCGGAGGACTTGTCCTCAAAGAAGAGAACAACGTGTTGCTTCGAAAGAACGGAAAGATAATTTTTTTGCGAGCGACGTTAGAGACCTTGGCAAAACGCTTGAACGCGGACGGCGAAAGACCGCTTTTACATAATACGGCGGAAAGCTTATATGAACGCCTTGCAAGGCTGATAAAAGAGCGTACTCCGATTTATGAAAAGGTTGCGGATTATATCGTGGACGTGGACGGGAAAGCCCCTGAAACGATTGCGCGTGAAATTATTACAGTTATGAGTTTTAAGGATTAAACATGGGGGGCAGGTACGAGATGAAAACGGTTTTGGTGACGGGTGGTACGCGTGGTATCGGTAAGAGCATAGCCCTTGCGTTCTTAAAAAAAGGTTATCGCGTTTGCGTTACCTATTCCAAGGATGAGGATAGTGCGGTTAAGGCGCGTGCGGAGGGCTTAGAGGCGTATCTTGCAGACGTTGCTTCCGAGACGGCGGTGAGAGAAGTCTTTGAAAAAATCGGCAAAGTGGACGTACTTGTAAACAATGCAGGAGTTTCACTTATCAAGCAAATACAGGACGTCGAGTATGAAGAGTTTAACCATCTGATGTCCGTCAACGTTGGCGGCGCATTCTTATGCGCGCGGGAAGCGGCGAAACGGATGATTGAACAAAAAAGCGGCTTAATCGTCAACGTTTCGTCTGTTTGGGGCGAGGTTGGCGGTAGCTGTGAAAGCGTGTATTCCGCCTCGAAAGCGGCACTTTTAGGCTTTACGAAAGCACTGGCAAAAGAGCTTGGTTGGTCGGGGATTCGGGTAAATAGCGTTTCCCCAGGAATGATTGATACGCCGATGAACGCGCATTTTTCAAAAGAGGAAGTATCCGCCATTATCGAGGAAATCCCTATGGGAAGAATTGGTAAGGGGGAGGACGTGGCAAACGCTGTGCTTTATTTAGAGGAAAACGAATATGTAACGGGGATTGATATTCCCGTCAACGGCGGTTTCTCCATTGTATAAACAAATAGCGGGAGTGTAGTTTTATCGCATGAAATTGCAAAACACGCCGCTTTTGGGATTCAATTAGGTTCGAAAACATTGTTTACGGACGTTGGATTTATACAATCGAGAAATCGTTTCTTATTTTATTTCGTAAGTCCAAACTTAGGGAAAACATGAGTCCTGTTGTGTGGAACGTATTCACAAGCAATTTAATCGGATTTGGTTCAAGTTGTGGGTTCACTCCAGAATTCCGTGTTTTTTGTACAATTGAAACAGAGTGAATTTTTGTACAATTATTGGTGGAAATCGGAAAATTTGCAAAAAAAATGATAAGAATAGCCATTCCCTTTTTAAAAAAAATGCGTTATAATATACCTATAAAATATTTTAACGATGGGGAATCTTGTGAGACAGGATATTTTCTTGGAGCAAAACATAGACGCGCCCGATTATATAAGCGTGCAAAATATTGTAAATATGGAAAAGACGGATTGTAGCTTTGCGTCCTCGCGTCTACATCAAAACGTGGAGCTTTTCATAGTCTACAAAGG
>JAFUMY010000016.1 GCA_017482415.1 Clostridia bacterium | reverse complement strand
TGCTCGTCGAAATCGTCATAGGGCCGATGTTGAAGTTGAGCGTGAAGGAAGCGTCTTGTTTATCCGACTTATTTTCAACGAAGAAATAGCATTTCTGCCAGCCTTCGTAAACGTCTTCGTTATCGCCGACCTTAACGGGTGCGATATCCGAAGTATCCAGCGAGGTGAACGAGGTCTTGTTATCGCCGTCTACAAGGGTAATGCCTGCGCCCGTAACGCCGTTCATATCCGACGTCTTGACGAAGAAGGAAACTACCATGTATTTTTTGTCGGCTTCGAATTCGAACTCATAGTCGGAAACTGCTTCGTATGCAACGCCGTTCGCGCTCAAAAGGAGCAATACCTTGTCGTTGTCCGTGAAGGTGGTGCCTTCAAAGAAGTTTTTATAAACTGCTTGCTGATATTCGTTACCTGCATTGATTGCAGCCGAGTTGTTAAACACTGCGGTAACGTCGTTATCGTCATCGGTATTCTCAAAGTTAAGCCAAGGAGCGCTGATTGCTGTATAACCGTCCGTTTCGGTGGGTTTTACGCTGAGTGCGCCAAACACGCTGTCGCTTACCGAAGTCGTGCTTACGCCGCTATAATAATTCATAGCGAAGACGTCCTGCGTATTCTTATACGCGTCAATCGTCTTGTCCGTCTTATCGGAGTCGAAGGTTGCAACGTTGGTGATACCGTTTACAGCGGTGTCAAACTCGCTGTTGTCGATAATCTTACACTGGATATCGTCGAAGAAAGCGTAGCCGTTGACGTATTCAAGTCTGTCCGTGCCGCCGCCCTGGCCTAAGCCGAGTACAACCGAGAAGGTCGTATCTGCGAACGAGGAGCCTTTCAAGTAGAACTTGTACTGCTTCCAACCGTTCGTAGCTTCGAGGCCGTCCATGTTTTCGGTGTCGATATTCTTAACCTGATATGCGTCGAGGGTCGTACCGCCGACGGAGTGCGTAATGCTGATATACGCGCCCTTACCGATTGCGTCCTGCGACGTAGAGCTGGAGGACGAGGATTTCAGGTCTGCCGTTTTTACCCAAACGGAGAATTCCGCGGAGGTACCAGCCGAAACGACAACGGAAGAGGACGAGGTCCATTTCTGCGCCGTACCGGTTGCGGCATGGGTTGTTTCGTTGTATTTCTGGTCGGGATAGTTGTTGTGAATCATCAAGATTTTGGAATCTTTTAAATCCCCACTGTGCGTACCGGGGTTTGCGATGGTGGGAATATCCACGTATTTATGCGCAAACGTCTCGTACTTGCTGAAATTATCCGTGTTCAGCGACGTGGTTTTCTTGATGTCCTTTAATCTTTCATAGCACAACAGCTTATCGCGCGTAGAGAGGCTGTCCCACTGCGCAAGGATCTGTTCTTCCGTGAAGCTTACGGGAGCTTTCGGGTCGGAAAGGTTCGAGCCGGTCAGCTTCTTCCAGCCATCAGCGGAAACGTCGATGATACCGCTTGCGGATTTCGAAGAAAGCGCGGTACCCGAAGCTGCGGAATTTACCGAACGGGTCCAACCGGTAACGGACGTAACGATAAGGTTTTTACCGTTGTTATCGTTCCCAAGTTTAAACTGAGAGTTCGAGATGAGGTCTTCAGAGTCGTCCTGGATATCCGAAGTAGCCGACGAGGAAGAGGAATCTACGCTCGACGACGAGGAATCGGAAGACACGGAATCGCCACAGGCAGCGAATGCTGCGCCTGCGGATGTGACCATCAAGAGCGATAAGCAAAGTGCAAGAAGATTTTTCTTGCGGTTTTTGATACTGTCTTTCATGTAACCACCTTTGGTTTTGATTTTTCTTATCCATGTTGGCAAAAAGCGAGGGGCTGGAGGCGCACAAGGCATTCTCCAAGCATTCGCAAGTTTGCACTATACTATTTTAATACAAAATCGATTTGTTGGCAAGCGTTTACGGTGTAAAATCGAAGAAAAAGTTTGATAAATTCAAAAAATTTTACTCATTATATATTATATAGCCGTTCAAGCTTGAGCGGTTGTTTGGAAAAAGAGGTAGAAAATGGGCTCAAAAACAGGAAATACCATACTAAATAACACGCAAAAAATCGTTTGCGGCGTCGCGGTTGGCAGTGCGAACAGCATTTTCGGGGGTGGGGGCGGAATGCTCGCCGTGCCTCTTTTGATGCGGATTGGGCTGTCGGAAAAACGTGCGCACGCAACGGCTATTTTAGTCATTCTGCCCGTTTCCCTGCTCTCGTTTATTCTGTACGCCTACAAGGGCTTGTACGATTTTTCCGTTCTAATCCCCACTGCGCTCGGCGTGACGGCAGGCGGGGTTTTGGGCGCAAATTTGCTTGGTAAATTGCCGACGAAAACGGTAAATTTCGTGTTCGGCTGTCTGCAAGTGGCGGCAGGGATTTTCCTATTAACGTAAATGATTTTTAAATCACGTTTCACATGAAACAAAAAACGGAGAAAAAGATGAGCTTTTATTTGTATTTATTGCTTGGATTTATCGGGGGAATCCCTGCGGGTATGGGAATGGGCGGCGGTACGGTGACGATACCGCTTTTGACCCTTGTCGGGGGCGTGGAACAAAAGATTGCGCAATCGGCGAATTTGTTTTCCTTTTTCCCGATGAGCTTATTCGCGCTGAAAACGCACGCAGACAACGGGCTTTTGAAAACGCAGGGAATCCTTTGGACGGTGTTACCTGCGCTGCTGACCTCTGCAATCGGTGCGCTGTTTGCGGCTTCGTTGCCGTCCGAGCTTTTGCGAAAGGGGTTTGTGGTGTTTTTGATTGGGCTCGCGCTCGTTGGATTTTATCGGTCAAGACAGAATGAGAACGGTTGACAAAGCGGTTTTTTCTTGGTATAATGTCGCGGAAAGGAGAAAATTATGCGACGTTATAAATATATACTTTTTGACCTTGACGGAACCCTTATTTATTCCCATCCGGGAATCTTTTCCTGTATCCGTTATGCCTTAAACGAGCTAGGCATGTCCGAGCCGAAGCTCGAACAACTGCGAAAATGTATCGGTCCGACGCTGATGTATTCTTTCCAGAATTTTTTTCATTTAGACGAGGAAACGGCGAGAAAAGCGACGGTGAAATATCGTGAGAAATACGGCGTCTCCGGCGTTTTGGAAAACGAGCCGATCGACGGCGCGGTTGCGCTTTTGCGGGACTTGAAAAACGCAGGCTACCGCTTGGCGATGGCGACCTCAAAGCCGAGTATCTATTCGGACAGAATTGCAGAGCGTTTTGGGTTTTCTGAGTATTTCTCGGCGCAGGTAGGAAGCGGGATTGACGGCAGCTTACCGACGAAGGCTTCGGTGATTGAAGAAGCGATGAGAAGACTGGGCGCAACGGCAGAGGAAACCCTTATGGTCGGGGACAGAAAACACGACGCGGAGGGAGCGAAGGAAAACGGCGTGGATTGCGCGTTGTTGAAAGTGGGGTATGCGGAAAACGAGGAGGAATTTGTGGACGCAAAACCGACCTACGTTTTCGACGGTTTCGAAGGATTGAAAGAACTGTTATTGTAAAAAAAGGAGCCGCGAGGCTCTTTTTGTTTTGGGGTGAAGTTTGTCCTTTGGACAAGATAAGTTTGCTAAAAGCAAGTGAAGTTGTTCGCTGCGCGAACAGTGAAGTTAAGCTTGCTTTTTATGCAAGCTTAGTTAAGGCATTATTAAAACGGTTTTACGTATAAAAAACAGCCATAACTTTTACAAAGTAAAAACTTCACTTGGATATAAGCCAAACTTCACTCTCAAAGAGAACTTCATTTGAGTATAACTCAAACTTCACTTATTTTCCTTACTGTCAATAGTAAAAATGTACGAAAAAAAGCACGCTTTTTGTCCAAAATAAGAAAATTTCAAAAAAAGCGGTTAAAAAATTCAAAAAGGGTATTTACAAAATCGTTTTAATGTGGTAAACTATGGGAAAATTAAAATGGGGAAAAGGGGACAAAACGGTTTTACGCCGTTTTTTCATGAAATGAAAATGGAGCCGAATCCCCAAAACGACTTTATAAACGATAGGCTTGGGAAAAGATAGAAAATAACAGGGTAAACGGTGTTTTACCCAAGGTGCAAACAGAGGTAGAAAGTGGAAAAAATCGGCATTATTGACTTAGGATCGAATACGGCAAGACTCGTCATTGTGAACATGTTCACGGACGGGCATTATATGGTCGTGGATGAATTAAAAGAGAGCGTACGCCTCGGACAGGATATGGACAGAGATGGGTTTTTGAAGCCCCAACGTATAGCGGAGACGATTAAGACGCTGAAGATGTTCAAGCGTCTTTGCGATGCAAGCAACGTCGACCGCATTATCGCGGTTGGTACGGCGGCGGTTCGCCGTGCGAAGAATCAGCGTTCCTTCCTCGACGAGATTCAGGTAAGCTGCAATATCACCATTCGCGTGCTTTCCGAAGAAGAGGAGGCGCTGCTCGTTTATCGTGGCGTCATCAACTCCATGGATATTCCCAAGGGGCTTATTTTGGAGATTGGCGGCGGCAGTACGAAGATTATTTATTACAACAGACGTAACGTACTTGGTTATGCGTCCCTGCCCTTTGGCGCAGTTACGCTGACCGATCTTTTCGCAAGCGACGCTTCTCCCGAAGAGGCGGCTTTGCACGTAGAAGAATTCTTTACCGAACAGCTTAAAAAATTGCCTTGGCTCTCTGAAATCGATCCCGAAACACAGATGATTGGCGTAGGCGGTTCGTTTAGAAACCTTTTCAAAATCAGCAAGCTCGTTAGAAAATATCCTTTGGATTTGGCACATAACTATAAGCTTGCGACGGAGGATTTTACGGCGATTTACGACATGTTAAAGGCGCTCGACGTGGACAAGCGTAAGAAGATTAAAGGGCTTTCGCCTGCACGTGCCGACATTATGCCTGCGGCGATGGCGATTGTCAAATCTTTCGTTTCGTATATGAACATTGAAAACTTCACGATTGGCGGTTGCGGTCTCCGCGAGGGGCTTATGGTCAACCAAGCTCTGCCCTTAACGCAGGAAAAACCGATTTCCGACGTGTTGTCCTATTCCATGGACAGACTTGTCAAATATTACGGTTGCGACCCGAAGCATATCGAGCACGTTATGGTGCTTTCGGTACAGCTTTTCAAGCAGCTTCGCGTGTTGCATAAGTTCTCCCGTCAGTATCTTAAGGTTTTGAAAATCGCGGCGAGTCTGCATGATTGCGGCATGAATATGCAATATTATAACCATGCAAAGCATAGCTGGTATACGATTTTAAATTCTGCGATTTACGGTGCGACGCATAGAGAAATCGTGTTGGCTGCGTTTGTTGCAGGCTGTCATAATCACGAGGAAATCCCGCTTGGTGAATGGCAGAAATATAAGGACATCGTTACCGAAGAGGATCTTGACGCGGTTAAGAAGCTTGGCGTGCTGCTTCGCATTGCAGAGAGCCTGGATAGAACGCATTGCGGTTTGGTAACAGGCTTGAATTGTGACGTGCTTGGCGATTCCGTCATCATGAAAACGATTGTTACGGGCGACGCGGCGCTTGAAATCCGTGACGCGGAAAGCGCGAACCCTGAATTTAAAAAGGCGTTCAGAAAGAATCTGGAAATTTTGTAAGAGAAAAGCCGCTCTTTCACCCTCGACGAAACCCAAGGGGAAAGGGGCGGCTTCTTTTATTACGGTATAGGTAAGTTATGGCGGAATGGATACTGGCAAGCGCCTCACCAAGAAGAAGAGAGCTCTTGTCGGAGCTGATTGAAAAATTTGAAATTATTCCTGCAAAGGGCGAGGAAAAAACGGAGGACGGCTTGCCGCCCAAAGCCCTTGTAACCGAGCTTGCAAAGCAAAAAGCAAGAGAGGTTGCAACATTGCCCTTGGCAAAAGGGAAAATCGTACTCGGTGCAGATACCGTGGTGGCGTTTGGGAATAAAATTCTCGGCAAACCCAAAAATGAAGCAGACGCATTTTCCATGCTGAGTATGCTGTCGGGGAAAACGCACGAGGTCTATACAGGCGTTTGCTTGATTTATCCTACGAGTGAAGGTGTAAAGGAATTGGCTTTGGCGGATTGCACTTGCGTCACCTTCAACAAGCTGTCCGATGAGGAAATTTTGGCGTATATCGCTACGGGCTCGCCTATGGATAAGGCAGGGACATACGGGATACAGGACGGAGGACTGGTGGAGTCGATTCAAGGCAGTTTTTCCAACGTAGTGGGATTGCCCGTAGAGCTTGTAAAAAGTATGATAGAACGGATAAAAGAGGAAAGAGAATAACCTCGTACACGGTGTCCTTATTTTTAAAAACGGGCAGGGCAGGTACGAGTTGAATTTTTACGATGGAGGGGAGTAGCATGATCAAACTTTCGATTGATTTAGGTTCGTCTATGACGAAGATTTATCGCGCGGACACAAACAGCGGTATTGTGTTGGCGGAGCCGTCTTGCGTGGCGGTGGTCGGGGAGGACTCGGAAATTAAAGCAATCGGCAAGGAAGCGAAAAACCTTATCGGTAAAACGGCGGAATTCACTCGCATCGTATATCCCATATACGAGGGAGTAATTGTGGATATGCATTTGGCAACGGCGATGCTGAAAGAATTTTTGGCTCGTATCGGGGTTAAGAATGCGGCGCTTCGCCGTGCGCAAGTATTAGTAAACGTTCCTTGTGGAATCGGTGAAGAACAGCTTTCCGCATACGCAACGCTTACAGAGGAATGTGGGCTTAGAAAGGTTCGTTTTGTGGAGCAGCCCTATCTTGCCGCTCTTGGTGCAGGTGCGATTTTGACGGATAGCGACCCGATTTTCTGTCTGGATATCGGCGGCGGAGTTTCGAATGCGGCGGTCATTTCCGGCGATGGAATTATCGCAGGCGTTTCCTTTAACGTCGGCGGTAATAATATGGACGCGAACATTATCAATAAAATCGTTGCCAACGATAAGCTTTTAATCGGCGCGCTGACGGCGGAAAAAATCAAAAACGAAATCGGTTCTCTTTCTCCTGCGGCGCTTGGCACGATGGTTGCCGAGGGGAGCTCGACCGAAACCTGTCAGCCTACGGCGGTGTCCGTGCAGGCGGCAGAGCTTACCGATTGCATACGCGTATATATAAATAAGATAATCGAATACGCAACCAGCGTTTTATGGCGCTTGCCTGCCGAGGTTGCGGCAACGGTGAACCGTAACGGAATCTATCTGTCGGGCGGGATTATGAAAATCCCTTACGTTCCGCAGTATATCGGCGCGAAGCTTGGTATGCGGTTCCGCGTCTATGAAGAACCGCAGTTTGCGACGGTGCTCGGCGGCGGTGTACTGCTTCGGGATAAGGAGCTTTTAAACCGCTTTGCTCGTCGCGAAAATTGAGCAGGTAAATAAAAGACTCGGTCGGGGGAAATTCTCGGCCGATTTTTTATGCAAAAAAGCCGCCCGAAAAAAAAATTAAAAAAATTCAAAAAAATTTTCAAAAACCCCTTGACAAATGAAAAATATCTGCTATAATAAAGGTACAAAAGATAGAAACGAACAAAAAATGTTCGAAACTATCATAAAAAAATAGTTGAGGACATTCCGATGAACTAAACGAGGAGAGCTGACAGGGGTTGGCAAAGTGCCGTAGGGATGCGGCGAAAAATAAAGAAAAGGAGGGTACGAAAAGCGATGATTCCTTCCCATAAAGAGGCGGAAGCCTAATTCAAAATTGAAAAAATAGACGTAAGGAGGTGCATGAATATGATTTATGTAACTTCACGTAAAACCGAAACAAAGGAGGATACTCCGACGTACACGTAAGAGTCCACCGACGGGAGCCGGAGGATGAAAAAAGTTAAAGGAGGTACGATGGAAAATGTTCTCATTGAAATCGGGGAAACGGTACTTTAACAAAGAAGTGGAAGCGAGGTAACAGTCCAATGAACTTTCAAGTAGAGGGATGCAAGTAAAGAAAGGTTCGTAATAAGACGCGGTTCTGTCCGCACGGCGAAATTGAGTTCGAAAAGAAACGAATCGTAAAAAGTAAAAAAGTGCATTCTTAAAACTGAATAATGCGAATATCCCCTCTGCCGATAGGCAGGGGGGTATTTTTTAATCCATTATTCAAAAAAAAAGTAAAAAATGATACGTAAAAATCATGGGGGGCAGGTATGCGTTGAAAATAAAACAAGGCAGGCATGTACGCGATGAAAAATAAAAAAGCAGCTATATATACATAGAGAAAATGGGGAGTAAGCTTAATGTTTGGGAGAATATAGGCGTGGCTTTTTGGTTTAGCTTGCAAAAGGATGAAGACGTGCGGATTTTGCTACGCAAAGGGTTATTCACCGAATTTTTCTCTACATTATTATATATAAAAAGTAAAAAATCAATACAAGAACGCCCCAAACAGGTAAAAATCTACTATTGAAAAAACGGCAAACGCCGTGATATAATAAACGTGTAAAAATATTAAAACGTGAGGTATTTTACGATGAAAACATTTAAAAGACTTTTAGCAATCGGCGCAGCGTTGACGCTGTCGGCAGGATTTGCGGTAGGCTGTTCGGTGGAAACGCCCCCTGATCTTTCCGCTGATTCGTCTGTGACGATTGAAGAGGGAAAATCCCAACTGTACGTATTCAGCTTTGCAGGCGGATATGGTACAGAATGGCTCTCCGATCTTGCTAGAAGATATGAAGAAGCAAATGCGGACAAATCTTTTGAGAGCGGTAAAAAGGGTATTCAGGTTATTCCTACCAACTCCAAGAGTCAGGTAAGTTCTACGGTTATCAAAAACGGCAAAGAAATGGTTTATTTTGCAGAACAGGTAGACTATTACGGGGATTTAAAGGGTAACAACGCGGTTGCGGATATCACGAAAGCGGTAACGGGTAAAAACCCTTACGACGCGGAAGGGGTTACCTTGGAAAGCAAGCTTTATGACGACCAGAAATCCTATTTTAATATCAATGGCGCGTATTATGCATATCCTCATTATTTGACGAGCTTCGGTTTCGTATACGACGTAACGTTGTTCAACGAAAGAGGGTACTTCTTCGCGCAGGACCGTGTTGCAGATACCTCTAATCAGCAGATTTGGATGACGGGACAGTTTATAAACACGACGAATCGTACTGTAAAGAGCAAGGGCCCTGACGGTCAGTCTGGAACGTCCGACGACGGCTTGCCTGCGACGTATGAGGAATTCTTCACGCTTTGCGACTACATTGCGATGAAGGGCGATATGCCTATGCTTTGGACGGGTCAGTATTACAGTGGTTACATGACGCATATTATCAATGCGCTCGCAAGCGAATACGAGGGCTATCAGCAGATGCGCATGAATTTCACTTTCAACGGTACGGCGACCAACCTTGGTAAGATTGTAAACGGTCAGTTTGTAGAAGATACGACGGATACGCCGATTACCAGCGCGAATGCTTACGAGCTCAAGCGTCAGGCAGGTAAATATTATGGTTTGAGCTTTGTAGATAAACTCTTCAAACAGAATTTCGTTACGGACAATCATTTCTCGTCTACCTATTCGCACCTTGACGCACAGGAAGCGTTCTTAAAGAACGTTATTTCGGGCGATGCGAACAACAAAGCGGTAGCGATGCTTGCAGAAGGCACGTGGTGGGAAAGCGAAGCGCAGCCCGTATTCAATGAACTGAGAAAGAATGCGAACTATCAAGAACGCGAATACGCATGGATGCCGCTTCCCAAAGCAACGGCGAGCAAGGTTGGCGAAAAGAGTGTTATGTACGATATCATGTATCCTCTTTGCGTGGTTAAGGGCGGCGTTACCGACTGGCGTTATGACGCGGCAATCGATTTCGTACAGTTTGCAAACAGCCAAGAATCCTTGGAAGCGTTCAACAACATCACGGGCGTGCCCAAGGCAGTAAAATACGAAATGAAGGACACCACGAAGATGAGTGCATTCGGTAAGTCCTTGTATACCTTCACGAAGAATGCGGATATCGTATTCCCGTACTCGAACAGCCCGTTGTTTGTATCCAACCAGACGAACTTCTCGGAAATCAACGGCGGCGCATGGAACTCGAAGGTAAATCCCGATAAGACCCCCACTGTAACCTTCCATGAGAAAAAGACCAGCGCGGCGGATTTCTTTACGGGTATGTATGACTATGCGAAAGCGCAAGAAATTTATAAATAATTAAAATAAGTAAAAGGTATCGGAGGGAGTCGAGGCAATCGACCCCCTCCGTAGCCCCCAAAAAAAGAGAAATAATCCAAAAGGAAAGAAAGGGATATGTCCGAAATGATGGAAAGACAAAAAACGAAGAAAAAAGATTTTCGAGTCAAGAGTAAAATCTTTTATGCGGCATTGATGGCGGTGCCCGTATTGCAGTTTATCGTTTTCTACATCGGCGTGAATATTAACTCGATTTTGCTTGCATTCCAAGACATTGAAATCTCCTCGGATGCGGTCAAGACGGTCACGTGGACGTGGAAAAATTTTACGGGCTGGTTCACGAATGAAACCAGCCGTTCGTTGGTGTTAACGGCGACGGGAACCTCGTTAAAGGTCTATGCAATCACGCTGTTTACGGGTGTACCGCTTGGGCTTTTGTTCTCGTACTACATATACAAAAAAATGCCTTGTGCATCCGGTTTCCGCGTGGTTTTGTTTATGCCGTCAATCATTTCCAGTATCGTTATGGTCTTGATTTATAAATACTGTGTAAACGACGCGTTGCCTGCAATTTTTAAGGGGCTTCCTAAGCTTTTGGATAATGCGGATACTCGATTTGGCGTAATCGCTTTTTATAACGTCTACGTCAGCTTCGGTACGTCCGTACTCATGTATTCGAATAAAATGGCAGGCATCTCGCCTGAAATTATCGAAGCGGCAAACCTCGACGGTGCAACGCAGCTTCAAGAATTTTGGCACGTGGTGTTACCGCTTACCTTCCCGACAATCTCGATTTTCTTGATTACGGGTGTGGCGACGCTGTTCACCAACCAGTTCAACCTGTATTCTTTCTACGGCGGTTACAAAACGGTGCCTGACAGCTCGCTCGAAACCCTCGGCTATTACATGTATTCGAGAGCGGAAGCGGCGAAGCTCGACCAAACCGTATATCCGCCTTTGGCAGCGCTCGGTCTTATCATGACCGCAATTGCCGTTCCTTTGACGTTCGGGTTGAAGTTTACGCTTGAGAAATTCGGGCCGTCGGAAGACTAAGGAGGGGAATATGGAAAAGATTATGAAAAAGAAAAACAGTCTTAACCGTGCAAGATTTTCTCCTTTGACGGCGGTGCTTTTAGGGGTATTGATTTTATACGTGCTCATCATGCTTGGTATGTTCTTTTGGGCGATTATCACGTCACTCAAATCCCCCGACAGATATTATAAAGACCCGATTGGGGTTCCGACGGCAATTTCCCTCAACTACGGTTTTGTATTTAAGAATTTCAAAATTATGGTTTCGGGACATGAACACAAAATGCTCGACATGGTATTCAATTCCCTGTTATATGCAGTGGGCGGTGCGTTTATGAAAACGTTGATTACCTGCGTAACGGCGTACCTTTGCGCGAGATATTCGTATAAATTCTCAAAAGTCGTTTACACGGTCGTTATCGTTTCGATGATCGTGCCTATCGTCGGCAGCTTGCCTTCCGAATTGCAGATGGCGCACAGCCTTGGTATCCATAACCATATCTGGGGCTTGTGGATTATGAAAATGAACTTCCTTGGTATGTATTTCTTGGTATTCTACGAGTTCTTTAAAGCTCTGCCCAAGTCCTATACCGAGGCGGCGGAAATCGACGGTGCAAGCGATATGCGTATCCTGCTTACGATTGGGCTTCCGCTCGTTAAGTATACCTTCCTTTCCGTCATGCTCATCTATTTTATCGAGTACTGGAACGATTATCAAGTACCTTTAGTATTCATTCCCGATCATCCTACCCTGGCGTACGGCATGTTCTATCTTTCGGGCTCAGGCGGCGGCGACTTGGCAAGAACGCCTTATCAGATGTCGATGGCGATTATGGTTTTGATTCCGATTTTAATCCTCTTCCTTTGCTCGCATAAGAGATTGCTTGGCAACCTGAACGTCGGCGGTATCAAAGGTTAAATTTAGGAGAAAGTATGAAAAGAAAAAATAAAAAGCTAATCATATCCGCATGGATTCTCGGCGGCGTGTTCTTCGCTTCGGGCGCAGTTGCGCTCGCGTCGGGGTTGACGGCGGAAAAACCTGTTGCACAGGCAGAGATTGTGGCGAACGTGGAAGGGGAGATTGCAGCCTCTTACGCATTCGGTACTGAATTTTCCATTCCTGCTTGTACGATTCACGTCGGTGGCGTGGAATACGTTGCAAGCGCAACCTTGAAAATGCCGAGCGGTTCAGTCGTAAAAAGCGGCTCGACAAAGCTTTTGGAGAGCGGTATATATACGCTGGAATACTGTGCGGTAGTGGACGGTAAACCGTACGTTAAAGCCTATACCTTTGAGGTTGCAGGCAGAACGGTACAGTACTCGGGCGCAAACACGCAGGTATACTACGGCAACTATAATAAGTATGAAGCCAACAGCGACGGCTTGATTGTACGCTTGGAAAACGGCGACGCATTGACGTTTACGCAGCTTTTCGATATGAGCTCGCTCAATAAGAGCATGACAATCGTGAAAGGCTTCGTAACGCCTGACGTACAGGGGGTAGCCGATTTCGAGACCCTTGAATTTATCTTTACCGATTCGGAAAATCCCGATATTACCTTGACGGTACTCGGCAACTTTTCCGGTAACGTAAAGGCATATGGTATGACCTATTTCACGGCGGCAGGCAACGGACAAATCCAGTGCGGCTTGGAAGCGGAAGGGAAATTACACGTAAACAACGGTCTTGGCGCGATGGTACAGCACAGCTTTGTGGCGCAAAATACAGGCGAATATTTCGGCGCGAAAGACCCCACGCCCGCAGCTCCCGATGAGAAACAGTTTACGGTTTGCTATGACGAAGCGACTAAACAGGTTTGGGCAGGCGGCAAATTCGTCTCCGATCTTGACGATGCGGATTATTATTCCTCGTTTTGGCTGGGTTTTCCCTCGGGCAAGGCTCGTCTTTCCGTAAAGGGCAGAAACTACGCAGGCTTGACGGCGAATTTCTGTTTGACAGAGGTCTTGGGCGTCGATCTCACCCAAGACGGGTATACGGATACGGAAGCCCCCGTCATTACGGTGGATAACGAATACGAAACTATGCCGAACGCCAAAGTGGGCGGCAAGTATCCCGTTTCGGTGGCAACGGCTTACGACGAGGTGGACGGTGCGCGCGACGTTTCGGTCAGCGTTTGGTACGATTATACTTCCGATACGGCGGTGATGCTGAACGTTGCCGACGGTAAATTTAAAACGGATAAAGCAGGGAACTATGCAATCGTGTACGAGGCGAAGGACAGCTCGGGCAATATTGCAAGAGAAATTCTTTGGGTAAAAGCGGTTTCGGACGTACCTGTTTTAAAGCTTGAACAAACTACGGCAATCACCCCCGTAAAGGTCGGGGAATGGTTGACGATTCCCGAGCCTACCGTAAGCGGCGGCAGCGGCGAGAGCGTATGGGCTGCAACGGTTAAAAAGGACGGGGTAAGCTATGCGGTGACGGAGGGCGGTTTCCGTCCCGAAAAGGCGGGCGCATGGACGGTCGAGTACGTAGCGAGCGATTATATCGGCAGCACGGCGACCCTTTCCTACGACGTTATGATTGCGGAGAATCACAATCCCGTATTTGTAGATACTCCCGTTTTACCTGTCGTAATGGTATGCGGTTCGGCGTATAAAGCGCCCGAACTGTACGTAAACGATTATACAAGCGGTGCTTTAAACCGTAAGCTTTGTACGGTAGAAATCACGGACGCAAACGGCACGAAGACCTACTCGGCTGGAGAAGAGTTCCGCCCGACGGTGGCAAACAGCGGCGATGAAGTGACCTTTGTATTCAAATCGGGCAATGCGGCAAGCGAGCCTGTTAAAGTCCCTGCGATTGAGGTTTGGGAATGGGACGATACGCTGGGCATGAACCTGTTGCATACGGAAAAATATTTGTACGGAACGGGCTTTGAGGTCCAGGCGGATTACAAGGTCGGTGACACGACGGGTATCCGTGTAACGGCGACGGAAAAAATGGAAAAGAACGGTTTCCGTTTTGCAAATCCTCAAAATGCAGAGCAGTTCTCCGTCGTATTCAAGACGATTGTCGGGGCGAGCGGTTTCACGGGTATGGAAGTGGTACTCACCGACTCGAAAGACCCTACGATTTCCATTGCGGCGACGCTCATGAAAGCAGACGGTAAAACGGCACTGACGGTAGACGGTGTAACGGTGCTTTTGAACAACGATTTCGATTCGAGAACGAATGAAACGTTTGAAATCGGTTACAGCAACAATAGCTTTGTTATCAACGGCACGACGGCGATGTCGGTAACGAGCACGACGGACGGCAAGCCCTTTGACGGTTTCCCTTCGGGCAGAGCGTATTTCGATTTGAATATGCTGAACGCCGAAGAGGGCGCAGGATATATGCTGTATCTCATCAACGGCGCGCAGGTAAGCAATATTTTCGATACCTTCCAGCCCACGGTTGCGATTCTCGGCGACTACGGCGGCATGTACAGTATCGGGGATACGTATGCGTTTGCGCGTGCAGTCGGCTGTGACATTCACGCGCCTATGGTATCCGTCTTAATGACGGTAAAAGCCCCCGACGGCAGTATCGTTACCGCAACGGACGGCACGTTACTCGAAAACGTAGTTCCCTCTAAGACGTATACGGCGCAGCTTTCCGTGTACGGCACGTACACGGTATCCTACACGGCGAGAGAAGAGGGCTGGGAAACGCAAAACGCTTTCTCGCTCAGCTATATTTTCTACGTTATGGACGAAGTAGCGCCTACCATTACGTTTGCAGGGGAATTCCAAACCACCGCAAAGATAGGTGACACCTTGTCGATACCCGAATTCACGGTATCGGATAACCATTCTGCTGCGGAAAATATCACGGTCGTAAAGACGGTGTATAATCCGCTTGGGAAACTGATTCTGCTTTCGGGTGATACGAATGCGCTCGTTTGCCAGTATGCAGGCGAATACGAATTCCGTATCTTAGTTGTAGACGAGGCAGGCAACACAACGCTGCATAGAGCAGTCGTTACGGTAACGGAATAAGGGGGTACGGACAAAATGAAAGAGAAATTAAAACGTATTATATGTCTTACCCTTGCATGCCTTACGCTCGGTTTGGCAGGGGCTTGTAAGGATACGGACAGCTCCGCATCCTCGGGGGATTCCTCATCGGACGGCTCGAAGCCCTCGCAGGTGATTCCTACAACCGATTCTGAGCGTCACACGGTAGCAGGCACGTTGCATAAAGTAACGGTTACGGAAAATGCGCGTGTGTATACGCAAAACGGACACACGGCGTATAAGATTGTTGCGGATATCGACGACGTGCTTTGCGGTACGGCAACGAAAAAGGCGGCGGATTATATCCAAATGCATACAAGCCTTTCCACGGGTGCGCTTCTCCCTATTGAATCGCAAGGGGTGAACGAGTGGAAGTCGGCGGATAAATATATCGTAATCGGCAGAGAGGACCTCTTCCAAAAAGCAGGCTTAACGATGCCTAGCGAAAATATCGGTACGACGGGCTACTATATCAAATCGGCAGGGGACAGCGTATTCATTATGGCGAACGGCGCAGAAGGCTATCATCTTGCGGCTCTTGCCTTTCTTCGCGCGACGCTCGGCTATGATATGCTTTCAGAGGATTGCGTGATTTATGAAAAGGACGGCAAGACTTTGCCCGATATCGAGATTATCGAAAAGCCCGACGTTGATTACAGACAAGAGCCGAACGGCATGACCACGGTCGAGCAGTACGGCATGGGTATCAATGGGGATACCGAGCTGTATCCTGCAATCGGCGGTGCGACCATTCACAACGCATTTGAGTTTATTCCCAAAAATCAGTATCAATCGAATCATCCCGAGTGGTATTCCCTTGACGGTATGCAGCCCTGCTTTACGGCGCGCGGCAATCAGGAGGAATATGAGGCGTTTATCAATACGATTGCAGAAAAGATGATTTTGGAGCTCGACAGAAACCCTGCGTATGAGAACATTACGTTTACCATGGAAGATTCACCCAGCCTTTGCTCGTGTGACGCATGTAACGTATACAGAACGCAATACGGTACGATTGCGGCTTCGGTTATCAATTTCATGAACGATTTGGACGACGTCGTACAGGCGTATATTGATACGGCGTACCCTGGAAAGACCTTTAATCTTTTGTTCTTTGCATACCACGAAACGGAACCTGCTCCCGTTAAAAAGGACGCAAACGGATTTTACGTACCCGTAGATTCCTACGTCAATGAAAACGGCGAAACGGTGGAAATCGAGCCTATGCTCTGTAACGAAACGGTCTGCCCGTTGCTTGCGCCTATCGGTGCGAAATACACGCATACCTTCTATGAGGATATCAACTCGGCGGAAGCGGAAAACGTAATCGCATGGCAGGCGGTGGCATCGAAGCTGTATATGTGGCTGTATTCCACCAATTTCGGGTACTATATGTATCCCTATAATACTTGGGATTCGACGCAGGCGACCTATCAGTATATGGTCGAAAACCATGCGGCGTATATCTATAACCAAGGACAGTACAACCAAACGGGTCAAACGGCGTTCACAAAGCTCAAAACCTATATCGACAGCAAGCTGATGTTCGACTGTAACGCGGATTACGAGGGAATCGTGGATAAATTCTTTACCTATTATTTCCGTGACGCGGCAGAGGTTATGCGCAAGGTATTCGACGAAGTGCAAATCCAGCTTCGTTATCTTGAAAACACCTACCGTACCGAGCTGAACGGTTACATTCGTGAATCGATTGCACAGACGAAATGCTGGCCGCAGCAGATGCTGGAGGGCTGGTGGCAGGACATGAACGACGGCTTAAAGGCGGTTGAAAAATATAAGAAAACCGACCCTGCGCTGTATACCATGCTCCAAAATCATATAACAATGGAAAGCTTGTTCCCCCGTTATGCGCTGTGTACTCTGTACGGAAACACCTATTCCACCGACGTTCGGTTGGAAATGCGCACGGCGTTGAAAGCAGATTGCGAGGCGCTCAATCTCACCCGTCATGAAGAACACAACACCATTGACGGCGTGTTTGCGGAATGGGGATTGTAAGCCCTGAGGAAAACAGGAAACAAGGAGAAAACTATGAGTAAGAAAAAATGGCTGATTATGGCGTTGAGTCTTGTCCTTGCTTGCGGCACAGCCGCAACGCTTGGCGCATGCACCGACGATACGGAAAGCAGCATTAGCGAATCTTCATCTTCCCTTTCCTCGGAGGGTGGACAAAACGAATCCTCGTCTGACACTTTTGTAGTGGAAGAGGAGGAAGAGTTGGTAGCAAGCTTAAAAGCGGATTGCAACACCGTTGTAATCGGCGTAGGGGATAGCTATTTGGTAAAAGCCAAAGCGACGGGAACCTCGATTGGCGAGTTCACTTGGAACGTAGACGGTAATTCGGACGCGGCAACCGTTATGCTGACACAGAGCAGTGATACCGGCGTGGCAATCACGGGCTTAAAGGCAGGCACGGCAACCGTTGTGGTATCGGCGGAGATTGACGGCGAATTGTATTGGGAGCGTATCGAAGTAACGGTCAAAGAGGTAAACCATATCACGGTGGATATTCCCAACCTCTCGATGAATAAGGGCGGTTACAGTGTGTCGTTATCCACAATCGCAAATCCCGACAGCGAGGAGGATTTGGTTAAGGTAATTCCACAGGCGACCGTGTATAACCGCGGCGAAGCGCTGACGGGCTTGGAAATCGACTGGACGAGCGAAAACGAAGAAATCGTAAGGATTGAAAACGGAGCGTTCGTTTCTGTTGCCGAGGGGGAAACGACGGTTGTCGGTTCGTATAAAGTCGGCGGTGCGGTTCGTAAGGTTATCGTAAGCGTAAGCGTTTATCGTCCCGAAATCAAGCTTTCAGGAAAAACCACCATCGAGGTGGAAAACATGTCGGACGTACTCATTCCCGAAACGTTGGAGGGGAACGTCAAAGGGGTTACCCTCAACGGCAAAAGCGTGGGTACGTATTCCTCGGTGACGAAGAGCGTTACCCTCGATAAGGCGAGTATGCCCAAATCGGCAGAGCTGATGGGGGATGATAAACAGCTGATTATCGAAACGGACAAGGCGCATTATTTGCACGACGTTTCGGTGTATACAAAGATTATAAACACGAAAGAAGAGCTTGACGCGATGGGCGAGCTTGCAAAGGCTTGCGAAGAATCGGGCTTGCTTTGGAACGGCTATTTTGTTTTGGGTTCGGACATTGCGTATAACGGCAAATTCGCCTCGATTGCGGATTCCTCGTCGATTTACAACTGCCCCGAAAGACAGCAGGATTGGACGAACGGACTCGTACATGGCTTTGCAGGCACGTTTGACGGCAAAGGCCACACGATAGACGGCATGGAAATCGACAGAGGCACGGAGGTCGGCGGTTTCTTCGGCGTACTCCATGCGAAAGGCGTCATTAAAAACGTAGCCTTTACCAATGCGTCCGTATCCTCAAACAGCGGTTTGGTTTGTTCGGCAGGCGCGGGCTCGGTAGAAAACGTATACGTACAGTTTAAGGCAATGGGTGCAGGCCCGTTGCATCCCAACCAAGTACGTTATTCCGGCTCTTTCTTCACGCTTAGTGTGGACGTAGGCGCGTCGGTTACCGATTGCTTTGTAGACGTTTCTCAAACGAAATTTGCAAACGAGGACTGGATTCGTCTTGTCGGCAGCAAATCGGCAGAGCATCAGCGCGTATACGTAGTAGGCGGCGAGTCGCTGCATAAAAATGCCGGCGTTACGACGACGTATAAGGACTTCAATGAATTCACGGCAGATAAATCAGCGCAGATGAGCATTCAGAACATGGATTCCTCGTTCTGGTCGGTAAACGGCGGCGTGCCTTTATCAAAGAGCTTATACGAAGCGTTTAGCACAGAGAGCGTTTTGTTTGATGAAAGGACGGTTGGGGAACTGATGGCAGGCTCGGAGTATGCTTTTGATACGAACAGCAGCTACGTGCGTTATACCATCAACGAAACGAACGGCGTAACGATATCCAACGGACTGATTTCCGTGGGTGCAGGTGTAGCGACAGGTACGCAAATCACCGTCCGCGCAACCTCTTATTTCAATGGAGAGAATTATGCGGAAAAAACGTTGACGGTATTTGCTGCCCCCGAAACCCTTGATCTTACGTCGGAGGAGGCGGTTGCCTATCTCGATATCACGGACGAAACGGCAGATTTTGCGGATTATACGACGTCCGTTTCCGAGCAGGATATTCTCTATTACATGACCGTAGACGGTAAAGCGACGTCGATAACCAAGCTCGAGCTTGGTAAGGGTACAATGCTTGCCGTAACGAAGAATAAAGTGTTCCGTTTCAACTATCAGGCGGTAACAAACGTTATTTATACGCTTGAAGAACTGGAATGCGTCCGCTATTATACGCAAAACGTTGAAGGCTACTACGTGCTCGGCAGCGACATTGACGGAGCCGGTAAAGAGCTGAAAGAGGCGGCTACCCATTGGGATGAATCCCGTGGTTTTAGAGGTACGTTCGACGGCAGAGGACATACGATTAAGAACGTAAAAATCAACGGCTACGGCTTGTTTGGGAACATGGGCAAAGCGACGGTTAAAAACGTGAACTTTGAAGAGGTTAAGGTCGGCGCGTGTCTGCTTGCTTATAACATTCTGTACTCGACCGTGGAAAATGTAAAGGTCACCTTTGCGGAGAACGGAACGACGGGGCTTAGCGGACTTCTGTATTCAAGCTATGCGCCTGAAAGCACCTTTAAAAATATCACGATTGACGCGAGCAAGCTTACGGGCGCGATAAAGACGGCGTTCGGCGTGGCTTGGGGGCAGGGCTTAGATAGAGGCGCAGCACCCACGTTTGAAAACGTGGTGATTACGGCGGCGGATATTACCAATTTCGCGCTTGTAGATTGGTCCTTAGAAAAGGGAACGGTCGCTTGGCCTGAAACGGACGGTCTTGTCTGGAATCAAAATTAAAAAGCAAAGAGAAAAATCTCTTAGAATAAATCTTTGGAGGAAAATATATGAAAAGAAAACTTTTGGCTTTTCTTGGCTTGCTGATGAGCGCAAGCTTGCTTGTAGGTTGCGGCTTCAATACCTCAACCAACAGCTCGGAAAACGAATCGACGACTTCCGAAAGCTCGGTTGAAGACGAAAAGAGCTCTTCGAGCTCCAAAAAACCCAGCAACTCGTCAAGCTCGAAAAAACCCAACAGCTCGTCGTCAAGCAGTTCGTCGAGTAGTTCGTCGAGCAGCGTGTCGAGCTCGTCCGTTTCGTCTTCGAGCGAAAGCTCCAGCGAAGAGAGCTCGTCGGAAAGTTCAGTGGATAGCTCCGTTGAAAGTTCAGTGGATAGCTCCGTTGACACTTCTTCTGATAGCTCGGTGGATAGCGGCTCGTCCGACGGCAGTTCGAGCGAGGAAAGCTCTTCCGAATCGAGCAGCAGTGTAGAAGAGCACGTACATACGTCTAACGAATGGAAAGAAGACGAAACGAAGCACTGGAAAGAATGCGCATGCGGTGAAGCCTTTGACGAGGCGGAGCATGCGGTTGCAGCGTGGGAAGACGTTTCCGATGCGGATATGAAAGAAGGTGTATGCGTTTGCGGTAAAGTGCTTGTAACCATCAACACTGCAATATCGGGCAGACAAGACGTGCTTTTGACGGAAGAAACAGCGACCATTGATCTTTCCGAAATCGGTGCAGACGTTAAGGTGACGTCCATTCCTTATGGGGAAGCGGATCTTGCAATTGAGGGCAACGAAATCGTAGACGGTAAATACACGTTGTCCTTGGCAGGAATTGACGCGGCTTCGCAGTACGGCGAGAAGAACCTTGGCGTATACGTAGAGACCGTTGACGGCGCAAGCCATTACGTCAGCGTTCCCGTGCTTTTAATCACGAAAGAAATCAAGACCTTTGACGAATTATCGGCAGTGATGATTACGAGTGATACGGACGTTATTTCTGGCTACTACGTGCTTGGAAACGATATCGACGGTGAGGGCGCACAGCTCAATGCTACCGCGCAGATTTTCAATCAGGAAAAGGGCTTTAGAGGCACGTTTGACGGTAGAGGATATACCGTTTCCAACTTCAATACGGGCAACTACGGTATCTTCGGCAATATCGCTTACGGCGCAACGGTTAAAAACGTAACGTTTGAAGTCAATAAGGCGTATTCGAACGTACTTGCGTATGCAGTGCGTTCTGCAACGATTGACAACGTCAACGTAAAGGTTGCAAGCGTTGCGTATGAAGGCTGGTATGAATTGGTTTCTGAATTTGTAAACTCGGCCGTTAAAAAATTGACGGTAGAATACGATATCAGCGTTCTTTTTGACGGCGGCTTTGCGCTTTGCAAAACGTATACGGATTCTACGTTCGAGGAAGTAACGGTTATCACGCGTGAAGCGAATGCAATCGTAAGAGACGGTGAAATCCCCGCAGGCGTAACGGTAACGCCTATCATCTTTGACGAAATTACGGTAGATACGGAGTTCTTGGCAATCGGCGAAACGGCAGACGTAACGCTGACGAGCGATAAGTTCGTAGCAGGCGAAACCGTAATGGTAAACGGTGCGGAAGTCGTTGTAGAAACGGAAGGCGAAATCACGGTTTCTCTCGGCGAAGTCAACGCAGGTTCCGTAAACACGGTCGTTTGCGAGTCCGAAAGCTTTGTTATCACCTATACCAACGTTTTGGCTATTACGCAGGTTATCAACAGCTTTGAAGATTTACAGGTAGTAAAATACACGGGTCCTAAGCAGGCAAGCGAAGAGGGCGCGTATGCAATTCGTGGATACTACGTCCTTGGCGGCGATATCGACGGCGAGGGCGCAACGTTCAGCGGCGCAACGAACGCTTGGAATGCAGGTATCGGCTTCTGCGGTACGTTGGACGGTAGAAATTATAAGATTACGAACTTCTCCGTTGCAGACAACGGTTTGTTCGGGAACGCTTCTCAGGCGGTATTGAAAAACATCACGCTTGAAGTCAACAGCGTAGGTCCTTACCTCCTTGCAAACGCATATAGAGGCGGTAAAATCGAAAACGTAAATATCAAAATCAAAACGGCGCTTTCTTCCACGTGGGGCGGTTTGCTTGCAGGCGAAATCAGCAGCGTCAGCGGCGAAAACTGTCAGGTGACGAGCGTCACAATCGATACGGGTATCCTTTCTGGCGGAACGTTTAACGTATTCTGTCAAAATCCCGCAGGCATTACCTGCACGGACGTAACGGTGAATACCCTTTCGTCGAACCAGCTTGTAGCGACGGACAAAACGCTTCCTGCGGGCGTAACGGTTGTTTCGGGCGACGATGCAACGGGTTACTACGTGGAGGGTGAAAACGGCAGCATTACCTTTAAGAACGAGAAGTTTGCAGTAGGCGACAGCGTAACGGCGAACGGCGTAGCCTATACCGTGGAAACGGCAGGCGAACTCACCGTTGCATTAAGCGGTATGGAAATCGGTAAGCAAACGAGTGTTGCAATCGTTGCGGAAAACTACGAAGTTCTTTACAGCAACGTTATCGCCGCTACGAAGATTATCAAGACGCTGGAAGATTTGTCGGCGGTTATGGCGACGGATACGAGCGTTCAGATTTCGGGCTACTACGTACTTGGTAACGACATCGACGGCGAGGGCGCACAGCTTGCAAACACCGTGCAGATTTGGAACCAAAACAACGGTTTCAGAGGTACGTTTGACGGCGCAGGGCATACCATTTCCAACTTCAATACAGGCAACTACGGTATTTTTGGGAACATCGCTTACGGCGCGGTTATCAAGAATTTGAATTTGGAAGTAAACAAAGCGTATTCCAACGTACTTGCATATGCAATCAGAGCGGCAACAATCACGAACGTCAACGTAAAGGTTGCAAGCGTTGCAATGCCTGGTTGGTACGAATTGGCTTCTGAAATCAACAATTCGACGGTTTCCGATTTGACGGTTACGTATGATGAAAGCATTGTGCTTAGCGGCGGCTTTGCGCTTTGCAAGACGCAGAGCTCCATGTTCACGAACGTCGTTATCAAGACGGCTACGGGTAACGCAATCGTAAAAGAGGGCGGTATTCCCAGCGGCGTAACGGTAGAATATTACGCATAAATTCATGAAAACAACGCGGGTGCCCGACGCCGTGCAAACGGCGTCGGCGCAACCCAACACCTTTATTAAATAAACAGCGAGGGAAGACGCATGAAAAAGAAAATCGGGCTGATTGCATTCCTTGTCGGGATTTGCGCATTCGGTTTTGCGGCTTGTAAAGAGGACGAGGTTTCCTCGTCCGTGGATACGGGCGTAAGCTCCTCCACGGCAATTGAAAACAGCAGTTCTACGGATAATAGCGAATCGAGCGGCACAGAGAAACCTGAATTGCACGTACACGACGGCGGCGAAGTATGGCTGTCGGACGCGGTGAACCATTGGCAGGTATGCGATTGCGGCGAGAGTATGCATTCGGCTGCACACGTCAAAGGTCCGTCTAAATTTAGCGACGGTCAAACGGAATGGTACGAATGCGTAGTTTGCGAAAGTAAGCTGGAGACGGCAACGCACACGCACGTATACGGCGATACTTGGATAGCAAACGGTGAAAATCACTGGAAGGAGTGCGTGCTCTGCGGTGAAAAAACCGCAAACACGTCGCACGCAGGCGGTACGGCATGGCTTACCGACGGACAATCGCACTGGAAGACTTGCACGGTTTGCGAAACTAAAATTGAAAATAACGCGCACACGCCAAGCGGTGAATATACCATTGGGGAAAACACACATATTCGTAGCTGTTCGGTCTGTGACGAAAGTATAGAAATCGCGCATCTTGCAAAAGCAGAGCTTGGCAAAGACGGCGAATACCATTGGAGCGAATGCGAGTGCGGAAAGGTTTTAGAAAAAATCGCGCATTCAATCGGCTCGATTGATATTTCCGACCCGACGAACGGCAAGACCTATTGCGCTTGCGGTAAAGAGCTTGGTACGATTAAAACCCTGCTTTCTGAAATTTCAATCGACTTGAACGCGGCAAGCGGTGTAATCGGCAATCAGACGGCAACGATTGATTTGCATGAAATGACCGATTTGTCCGTAGAGGTTATTCGGGCAACGCTTGGTGAAACGGAGCTTGTCGGCACGACTACGGACAACGTATATACCTTTGATATTTCTGCATTCGAACCGAATGCTACGGGGGAAATGAGCTTTGTCGCAACGGTCAACCTTGGCGGACAGGAGCTTACAGTCCGTGCGCCTGCGGTGGTCGCAACAAAGGTTATTCGTACCCTCGACGACCTGTCTGCGGTTATGGTTACGAATGCGAACGCGCAGATTTTCGGTTATTACGTACTCGGCAACGATATCGACGGTAACGGAGCGCAGCTTGCAAACACCGTACAGATTTATAACCAGAGCAACGGGTTTAGAGGCACGTTTGACGGTAGAGGGCATACCATCTCCAACTTCAATACGGGCAACTACGGCATCTTCGGGAACATCGCTTACGGCGCGGTTATCAAGGATTTGAATTTGGAAGTCAACAAAGCGTATTCCAACGTACTTGCGTATGCTGCTCGTTCTGCAACGATTGACAATGTCAACGTAACGGTTGCAAGCGTATTGTATACGGGTTGGTACGAGCTGATTTCTGAAATCAACAATTCGACGGTTTCCGATTTGACGGTTACGTATGATGAAAGCATTGTGCTTAGCGGCGGCCATGCGCTTTGCAAGACGTATGCTTCGTCCACGTTTGAAAACGTAGTCGTTAAGACGATTACGGGTAATGCGGTTACAAATTCTGGGGTTCCCAGCGGCGTAACGGCGGAATTTTACGAATAAGGATAAAAACGACGCTGAAAGGGCGAAAAAGCCCTTCGGCGTTGTTGTGGTGTATTCCGACCTTTCAAAAAACGGAAGAAATACATAGTTAAGTGAAGGATCATGAAAACATATCAGTTTAATAACGGCGCTAGCGCCGTCATCGATTTCGAAAAATGTACGTTTGCACTCCGCGGAAAAAACGGAGCAACTTTAACGAAAGGGGAAACTCCCTTTTTCGCTGTAAAGCTTCGTAACAAAGCAGGAGCGCACCGTATTATTTACGGTAACGAATGCTCGTTTATCGAACTGAAAGAAAATACGGCGCAATACATGCACGAGCAGTTTTGCGCTTTCGTAAAAGTCGATCAGGGGGCAGACGGATTGATTTTCAGGCTGTCGGTGGAAAATAAAACGACCGAGCTTTTAGAATGGGTCGAGTTAGGGTCTTTCGGCGTAGAAGAAAAGTTGCGCGAGGAAGAGGGAGGTAAAGGCGAAATCGCCTATCCCTTTAACGAAGGCTGTATTGTTTCGAATATGCAAAAAAGAGAGGGGTATCCGTTCCGCTATATCGAGCCCGAGTATCCAAGTCTTGGGAAATATTCGATTTTCCCGAACATGATTTCCTCGCAATTCTTGGCGTACACAACGGAAGAACAGAGCATTTATATCGGTATGCACGATCAGGAACGCACGACCAAGCATATTGATTTCCGTTACGGTGAAAATTGCATTAAACTCCAAATGCGGGTATTTTGTAACGTTGGTTACGGCGAAAGCTACGCGATGCCGTTCGATACGGTGGTAAAGGTTTTTGACGGTAATTATTACGACGCCTGCGAAATCTATCGCACGTGGTTTGAAAGGAGTTTACCCAAGGGCGTGAAGAAACTGAAAGATTCCAACGATTTGCCTGCATGGTATGGGGAATCCCCGATTGTGATTGCCTATCCCGTTCGCGGTAAATTCGACACCGACGAAATGACTCCCAACGGCTTGTATCCGTACGTAAACGCATTGCCGTTCCTGCGCGAGATTGCGGAGGGTACGGACAGCAGAGTCATGTCGCTGATGATGCATTGGGAGGGCACGGCGCCTTGGGCTCCGCCCTACGTATGGCCACCTTACGGCGGCGAGTCGGCGTTGTACGAGTTTATCGAGCAAGCGCATGCAGAAAACGTCTTGGTTGGCTTGTATTGTAGCGGTCTTGGCTGGACGCAGCAGAGCTGCTTGATTGGCGATTATAACAAAGAAAACGAGTTTGAGGAAAAAGAGCTTTCCAAAATCATGTGCAGCGATTCAGACGGGAGTATTTCCAGCGCGATTTGTACGGCGCAGCGCAGCGGCTACGACCTTTGTCCTGCCTGTGAAGAGAGTAAATCGCTGATTGTAGACGAGATTACGAAAATCGTACAAAGCGGTGTTGATTACGTGCAGGCACTCGACCAAAATCACGGCGGTTGTAGTTATTTCTGTTACAGCGAAAAGCATGGTCACGTACCTGCCCCTGGGAAATGGCAAGCAGAGGAAACCTTGAAGCTGCTTGACCGTATTCCAAACGGCAAGGTTCTTTTGGGTTGTGAGTCGGCTGCGGCAGAGCCCCTGATTGGGCGGCTTCGTTTCAGTGATAACCGTTTTGAACTCAATTACTACAACGGAACGCCCGCACCTATGTATTCGTATATCTATCACGAATATCTCAATAATTTCATGGGCAATCAAATCTGCATGATGTTGGAAAAGAATGCAATCAATTACGCATATCGCGTTGGATATTCGTTCGTGGCGGGAGATATGCTGACGGCGGTCATCGATGATAAGGGACAGATTTCTTATTGTTGGGGAAGCGAATGCTTCAAACAGCATACCGATAAGAAAAATGCGCTGCGAATCCTGAAAAATCTGAACGGTTGGCGACAGGGCGTCGGAAAACAACATCTGCACTTAGGCAGAATGGTCAAACCCCTTGCCGTCAGCGCAGAGGGTAAAAACCTTTTCCTCTTAGAGGACGACTTGCAACTTGAAGTGGAGAAATTCCACACGGCAGCATACGAATTTGAGGGTGAATTCGCACAGTTTATCGTCAACTATAACTTAGAGCCGTTGACGGTGAAAATGAACGAGCCTGTACAGGTCTGCACGGATTATAAGCAGGGCGGCTTTACAAAAAAAATAAAGGAATTCACGATTCCCGCGCTCAGTGCGGTAATGCTCAAAAAATAAGATAAAAACGATTAAAAATAAAGTCGGTAAAAAATCAATACGAACAAGTAAAGATTACACATTGACATAAAAAACAAGGAAATGATAAAATTTATACGAGGAAATTTTATTGGGTAGAATTCCTTTTTTAAGGGGGTGAATAACTTGATAAAAAAGATAGCGATATTCCTATGCACGGCTTGTCTTTGCGGCATGGCGGCATGTAAAATGGGAGATACTTCTTCCCTGCAAAGCACCTCGAACAGCGAAAAAGTGAGCTCGTCTGAAAGTAGTCCATATGTATGGACAGACGAAAGCGATTCTAAAAATTCAACGGATACTTCCACGTCAAGCGTCGATTTGGACAGTTCTTCGGATAGCTCGTCGGAAAGCTCCGCAGACAGTTCTTCGGACAGCTCGTTAGAAAGCTCCGCAGACAGTTCTTCGGACAGCTCGTTGGACAGCTCCGTGGACAGTTCTTCGGAGAGCTCGTCGGAAAGCTCCGCAGACAGTTCTTCGGACAGCTCCTCGGAAGAGGATACCGTATACGTAATCACGTTGAATGCGAACGGCGGTGAGGTATCGACGACGAAAATCGAGGTGAAGCACGGTGAAGCGTTTACGTTGCCCACGCCGAAGAAAT